>NZ_LGDO01000457.1:0-135833 GCF_001279805.1 Streptomyces sp. XY431 | reverse complement strand
TGGCGGGGGGGGAGGGGCTGATGGGGGCGTTCCGGGGGGTGGGTTTGGGTTCGGGGGGGTCTCCGGGGGGGCGGGGCCTCCGGGGGGTCGGTGGGGCCTTCGAGGGTTCGGTGGAAGTCGGGGTTCCCCCCGATGCGTCCCTGAACCTTTCCCTGAACCAGGGCCCCGCACCCCTGAACGGTGGCCCGCCCGGCCGGTCCCGGGGCTACGGTGGAACCCTCGGTGGGCCGGCCCGCGTTGGGCCCGGTGGGGGCCGGTTCGACTGGCGGAAGGCGGCGTGTGATGGAGATTCTCGGGGTGTTGCTCGGAATCGCCCTGCTCCTCGGGCTCGGGGTGGTGGTGCTCGTCGTCATTGGCCTGGTCAAGGCGGCCCGGGCGGTCGGCGAGAAGGTGGAACGCCAGGAGGCCAAGGCCCGACGGGCCGTGGAGAACGTCACGCTCAAGGCGAAGTCCTACACCCAGACCGGTCCGCAGGGGCAGATCTCCGCCGTCCGCCTGGGGCTGCGGACCTCGTTGGACGGCACCCGGAGGGTCCTGGAGGGCGCTGTCGGCCAGGACGGCCAGCTCGGCGAGGCGCTCGCGCTGCTGGGCCGGCTGGACGCCCACGCGGCGGAGCTGGACGGCGAACTGCGGATGCTGGAGCGCGAACCGGACGCCGGGCGGGTCGCGGCGAAGCTGCCCGAGCTGCGGGAGCGGGCGGAGCGGATCACGCACTCGGCGGAGACCATGCGGTGGGCGGCGCAGGACCGGATGCACCGGTTCGCGGCCGACGAGCTGGGGCGGCTGAGCCGGGAGTGCGAGGACGAGGCGGGGGCGCTGCGGCACTGGGACACCGGGCCGGGGGCTTCGGGTGCGGCTTCGGCTTCGGGTGGGTCCGGGGCTGGTGTTGGTGCGGCGGGCGCGGGCGCGGGCGCGGGTGAGGGTGCGGCTGCGGCACGGGACGCCGGTGACGCCCGGCGCGGGCTCACGGACGGACGGGGCGGCCGGCCCAGCGCCGAGGAGCTCCTCGGCCTCACCGACCCGGTGACCAAGCTGGCGCAGCGGCTGCGGAAGCCGACCACCGGCCCCTCGGCCGGCTGAGCGGCCTCCGGAAGCTGCCGACCGGCCCGAGCTGGGAGTAACCTCCGCCTCATGCCCGCCGACCTCGCACTTGTCACCGACTCCACCGCCTACCTGCCCCAGCAGGCCGTCGACCGGCACCGGATCTCCATCGTCCCGCTGAGCGTCGCGGTCGGCGACGAGGTGCGCGCGGAGGGCGTCGAGATCTCCCCGAAGGACGTGGCCGAGGCGCTGCGCGGCAAGCACCGGGTGACCACCTCGCGACCCAACCCCGAGGCCTTCGCCGCCGCCTACCGGGCGGCGGCCGAGAGCGGCGCGCGCGGCATCGTCTCGGTCCACATCTCCGGCGAGCTGTCCGGGACGGTGGCGGCCGCCCGGCTGGCGGCCGCCGAGTCGCCCGTCCCGGTACGGGTGGTGGACAGCCGGCTGGTCGGCATGGCGCTCGGGTACGGGGTGCTGGCGGCGGCCGAGGCGATCGAGGCCGGGCAGGAGCTCGACGAGGCGGCGGCGGCCGTCGTGCGCCGGACCGCCGGGACCAGCGGCTTCTTCTACGTCGACACCCTGGAGTACCTGCGCCGGGGCGGGCGGATCGGCGCCGCGCGGGCACTGCTGGGCTCGGCGCTGGCGGTGAAGCCGCTGCTGCACCTGGCCGGGGGGCGGATCGAGCCGCTGGAGAAGGTGCGCACGGCGTCCCGGGCGATCGCCCGGCTGGAGGAGATCGCGGTCGAGCGGGCGGGGGAGCGGGAGGTCGACATCGCCGTCCACCACCTGGCGGCGGAGGACCGGGCCGAGCCGCTGGCGGAGCGGCTGCGGGGGCGGATTCCGGGGCTGCGCGAACTGTACGTGGCCGAGGTGGGCGCGGTGATCGGCGCGCACGTCGGGCCGGGGCTGCTGGCGGTGGTGGTCTCGCCCCGGTGAGGTCTGCCGGGGCCGTCGGCCGGACCGGGCTTCGGGCGGGTAGCTGCGGACCGGGCTTCGGGCGGCACGGGGCGGCCGCAGTGGCCCGAATGTCAACGTCGGACGGCCCGCCTCACTCCTGAGGGTGTGCTCGGTTGTCCACAACCCCCGGGTTTTCCACAGGATTTCCGTAAAATCCGCGCGCTGCTCGGGCGGTTCCTACCGTGCTCCGCATGACGAACCTGCGCATCGGCGCACGCAAGCGCCACGAGATCCGTCGGGCCAACGAGACCGCCCGTCTGCGGATGGCGGCCCTGTTGCCGGGGGCGGCCGACCTGCCGGACACCGTGCCCTCGGTGTACACGGCGTCGTCCCCGCCGGGGCGGGGCGACGGCGGTCCTTCCGAGGATCCGTTCGACGACGCGTCCGAGGCTGTGTCGGGCGGGCCGTCCGACGGTGGCGTTGCCAAGGGCGTGCCGTCGGGCCCCGCGTCCGAGGGTGGTGAGCCGGGGCCCTCGGACCCGGCGGTGGGTGCGGTGCCGCCGGGTCCGCTGATGCCGCCGTTGCTGCCGTCGGGGCATCCGTTGACGCTCGAACGCCGGGCGGCGGTCGGCCTGCTCGTCCTCCTGCTGCTCGCCCTCGGCTACGGCGTCCAGCACTTCTGGCTCGCGCGGCCGCAACCGGTCGAGGTACCGACGGTCGCCGTCGGCCCGGTGGCGCCGACCGGGAGCCCGGGCACGGGCCTGCCAGGCGAGGGGCCCGGGCCCCCTGGAGGCGACACCGGGGGCGGGGCTCCCGCCGTCGTGGTGGTCGACATCGGTGGCCGGGTCGCCGCCCCGGGCGTCCACACTCTGCCGAACGGCTCCAGGGTGGCGGACGCGCTGCGGGTGGCGGGCGGACCGCTGCCGGGGACGGACACCAGGAACCTCAACCTGGCCCGCGTCCTGGCGGACGGCGAACAGATCCTCGTCGGCGAGCCGAGCCCCCAGCCGGCCGCAGGAGCGGGCCCGGGACCGCCTCCGGCCGGGCCGTCGAAGCAGCCGGTCAGCCTGAACCGCGCGACGCTCGAACAGCTCGACACGCTCCCCGGCGTCGGCCCGACCCTCGCCCAGCGCATCATCGCCTTCCGCGCCTCCCACGGCGGCGCGTTCCGTTCACTCGACCAACTCCGTCAGGTGAGCGGCGTGGGCGAGCGAACCTACGCGGAACTCCGGCCGCTGCTCACCCTCTGACGGGCCGTTCGCCACCGTCGTGCGGCAGGTTCCCCTGTCCGTTCCCGGCTCCCGCTCCTCTCCTCTTTACCCCTCTCCACTCCCCTCCGCTCCGACGAAAGGAGGTGCCGTCATCGCCACCGTTCTCGCCCCCACCCCCGACACGGAGCCGGCCACCGGCCCCTCCACCGGACCACGGCCGGGTGACCTTCGACTGATGCTGCCCGCCGGGGCTGCCTGGGCGGTGACCGCCTGGGTGCTTGGGCCGGGGTCCGGCCACGGCGCGGTCCTCGCGGCGGGGGCGGGCGCGGCGGCGCTCCTCGGGCTGTTCCTCCTCGTCCTCGGGATCCGGGCGTTCACCGGTCCGACCCGAGGCCGCTCCGTCGCCGTGACCGCGGCGGGCGTCCTCCTCACGGCGGCCGCCGCTGCGGCCGCCACCCTCCTGCACACCGCCGATCTGCGCCGTGGGCCGCTGCCCGAACTGGCCCGGACCGGCGGCCCGGCCCCGGAGGTGGGCGTCGACCTCACCGTCACCGGGGACCCGCGGGTCCGGGTCTCCCGCGGCGGAGGGTCCGGTGCCGGGCAGAGCCTGCTCACCGTGGAGGCGGTCGTGGACCGCGTCACCGTCCCGGACGGCCTGCTGCGGGGCGAGCCGGGCCCGAGCACCGTCCGGACCCGCACACCCGTCACCGTCCTGGTGCGCGGCGAGGACGTGGCTGCCTGGGAGCCCCTGCTGCCGTCGGCCCGGCTGGCGGCCGAGGTGACCGTCCGGCCACCGGGGGAGGGCGACCACGAGTCGGCGGCACTGCTGATCGCGCACGGCGAGCCTCGCGCGTCGGCGCCGCCGAGCCTCCCGCAGCGGATCGCCGGACGGCTCCGGGCGGGCCTGCGCTCGGCGACCGACGGCCTGCCGCCGGACGAGCGCGGACTGCTCCCGGGCCTGGTCGTGGGCGACACCTCCCGGCTGCCGGACGACCTCAGGGAGGCGTTCCGGGACACCGACCTGGCCCACTTGGTGGCGGTCAGCGGGGCCAACCTCGCGATTGTGCTGGGGGTGCTGCTCGGCGCCCCGGGGCGTGCCGGGACTGCCGAGCGACGCGGACTCGCCGCCCTGCTCGGGATCCCGCTGCGGACCACGGCACTGGTGGGGGCGGGCGTGACACTGGCCTTCGTCACGATCTGCCGCCCCGAGCCCAGTGTGCTCAGAGCGGCGGGAACCGGGCTGATCGGACTGTTGGCGCTGGCCACCGGCCGTCCGCGCCGGGCGGTACCGGCGCTGGCCGGCACGGCGCTGCTGCTGATCCTCCTCGACCCGTATCTGGCACGTTCCTTCGGCTTCCTGCTGTCGGTGCTCGCCACGGCCGGGCTGCTGGTGCTCGGTCCGCGTTGGGCGGACGCCCTCCGGGCGCGGGGCTGGCCGCGGCCCCTTGCGGGCGCGGTCGGTGCGACGGCCGCGGCCCAGGCGCTCTGCGCGCCGGTGACGGTGCTCCTCTCCGGGCACGTCAGCCTCGTCGGGATCCCGTGCAATCTGCTGGCCGAGCTGGCGGTGGCCCCGGCGACCCTGCTCGGCTTCGCGGTCCTGATCGCCGACCCGGTCTCTCCGGCGCTGGCACGGATCCTCGCCGAGCCCGCCGCGGTGCCGACCGGCTGGCTGGCCTCGGTGGCCAGGCACGGCGCCGAACTACCGGGTGGCCGGCTGTCCTGGCCGGGCGGATGGTTCGGCGCGGTGAGCCTCGCCGTCGGCACGGCCGCACTGTGCTGGACGGTTCCGTTTCTGCTGCCCGGGCGTTCCGCCGGGGCCCGTCGATGGCGCACCCCGCGCGGCTGGATCCGCCCGGTGGTGACGGGTGCCCTGCTGCTGGTCCTGCTGACCGTGCTGCTGCGGCCGCCGCCGCTGGCCCGGATCGCGACCGGCTGGCCGCCGCCCGACTGGCGGCTGGTCATGTGCGACGTGGGGCAGGGCGACATGGTGGTGCTGCCGGTGCCGCCCGAGGGTGGGGGGCCGCCGGACAGCGCGGTGGTGGTGGACGCGGGGCCGGATCCGCGGGAGGCGGACCGCTGTCTGCGTGATCTCGGGATCGAGCGGGTGTCGCTCTTCCTGGCGACGCATTTCCACGCGGATCACGTCGAGGGGCTGCCGGGGGTGCTGCGCGGCCGGAGGGTCGGGGTGGTGCAGGGCACGGCGGTGGACGATCCGCCGGGCGAGGCCGCCCGGGTGGCGGACTGGGCGGCGCGAGCCGGGGTCCCGATGGTGCGGGCGGCCCCTGGTGAGCGGCGGTGGGCGGGGCCGGGGGTCTCGTGGGAGGTGCTGTGGCCGGACGGAGAGGAGTCCGCGGTGGTGTCAGGTCCGAACAACGCGAGTGTCGTGCTGCGGGTGGCGGTGGCGGGAGGTCTGCGGTTCGCCCTGTTGGGCGACCTGGAGCCGCCGGCCCAGGAAGCGTTGCTGAGTCGGCTGAGGGCGGCCGGGAAGGAGAACGAGGTGGACGTGCTGAAGGTGGCGCATCATGGCTCGGCCTATCAGGACTGGGCGCTGACCGAGGCGTTGAGCCCCCGGCTGGCTCTGATCTCCTGCGGGGAGGGCAACCCGTACGGCCATCCGTCGCCGCGGACGGTGGACCGGCTGAGGGCTTTGGGTGCCACGGTGCTGCGTACGGACCGGGTGGGCGACATCGCGGTGACCGGCGCCGGTCCGGGTGACCTCGGCGCCTCCGTCCACCCGCGTGGGGAGCGCCCCGGCCACGGCCGGGGCGCTCCCCGGTCCGTTCGGGCGGCAGCCCCCGGCACCCCGTCGGCGCTGCGCGGGGGCCACGGCCCCCGCGCACCGCCCGGGTGATCCCTACCACCGCCTTCCTCCCTGACCCCGAGAGTGGGGGTGGGAATTCGGGGGTTGGGGTTGGGGAGGAAGTGCGGGGGCGGGCCCGGCAGAAACGATTCTTCTCGCCGGGCCCGAGCGTCGCGCTCGGGCCCGGCGAAGGCAGGCAGCCGGAGCGGGAGCATCAGGTGTTGCCTGGGCGAAGGCGGGGGCGAGGCCGGGGAAGGGCATGCCGTTGCGCTCCGGGCGGGGCCCGGAGCGCAACGGGGAGCGATGAACTGGAGCGGGCCCGACGAACCGGGACCACCCAGCACCCCGCGTGGGAAGTCGGCCCGGCCGACTTCCCACGCGGCCCCGCACGAGGAGGCGGGTCAGTGCTGCTCGCGCCAGCCGTCGTGGGAGGCGGCGACGGCGTCGAGGGCGTGGAGGAGGGCCGGGGTCCAGCCGTGCTCGGGGGGTTCCACGACCACCAGCCACTGGGCGTCCTCGGCGTCGTCCTCCCCGGCGAGGGCGTCCCGGACGATCTCCGGCTCGCCGAGGTCGGGGTGGTCCGCGCCGAACTCCTCGGCGGCCTCCTCGGCGGCGTCGCGGTCGGGCAGGACGAGCAGCTGCCGGGCGTGCGGGTCGAAGTCGTCCGGCAGGTCGGCTGCGTCGGCGGCGACGGGCTCGGCGACGGACTCGGTGGTGGACCCGGTGGTGGGGTCAGTGGTGGGGTCTTCGGTCACCCGCCCATTCTCCAGGGCGGCCGGAGCTGTCCGTGCCCCGTGGGATGCTGGTAGGCGATGGCCAGGAAGAGTGCACCCGACGACCTGCTCGCCCCGCTGACCCTCGCGGTCGGCCAGGAGGAGCTGCTGCTGGACCGCGCGGTGGCCCAGGTGGTGGCCGCGGCGAAGGCCGCCGACCCGGACACCGATGTGCGGGACCTCCCGCCCGGGGGCCTGCAGCCCGGCAGCCTGGCCGAGCTCACCACCCCTTCGCTCTTCGCCGAGCGCAAGGTCATCGTGGTCAGGGCCGCGCAGGACCTCTCCGCCGACTCCGTGAAGGAGGTCAAGGCGTACATCGAGGCCCCCGCCGAAGAAGTGATCATGGTCCTGGTGCACGCGGGCGGCGCCAAGGGCAAGGGCCTGCTGGACGCGGGCCGCAAGGCCGGCGGCCGCGAGGTGGCCTGCGCGAAGCTCGCCAAGGCGAGCGAGCGGCTGGCCTTCGTGAAGGGCGAGTTCCGCACCCTCGGCCGCTCGGCGACGCCGGAGGCCAGCCAGGCCCTGCTGGACGCGCTCGGCAGCGATCTGCGCGAGCTGGCGGCCGCGTGCAGCCAGTTGACCTCCGACGTCGAGGGCACCATCGACGAGACCGTGGTGGCCCGCTACTACAGCGGCCGGGCCGAGGCCACCGGCTTCGAGGTGGCGGACCTGGCGGTCACCGGCCGGGCCGCCGAAGCACTGGAGCGCCTGCGCTGGGCCCTGGCGGTCGGCCAGCCGCCGACCGGCATCACCTACGCGCTGGCGTCCGGGGTGCGGAGCATCGGGCGGCTGGCGACGGCCGGGCGGAACATGCGCCCGGGGGACCTGGCCCGCGAGCTGGGCATGCCGCCGTGGAAGGTGGAGCGGGTCCGCCAGCAGATGCGCGGCTGGACGGGCGACGGCGTGGCCGTGGCGCTGACGGCGATCGCGCAGGCGGACGCCGCCGTCAAGGGCGGCTCCGATGACCCGGCCTACGCCCTGGAGCGTGCCGTGGTCGCCGTGGCGAGGGCCGCCAGGGCCGGTTCCCGGCAGCCCTCGTACTGAGCCCGCCCCGCCTACGGGCCGCCGATCGCCTTGAGCATGTCCCGGGTGTCGTCGAGCATGGCCTTGCGTACGGTCTCCCGGTCCAGGGTGTGGTTCTTGCCGACCTGGTAGTTGTCCGTCCAGTACAGCGAGTACGTCATGCCGCCGTCCCGGACCTGCAGGTAGTAGTTGATGTCGTGGAAGGTCTTGTCCGAGCTGGTTGGTTCGTCACCGTAGGCGAGGTAGGCCTCCTCGCCGAGGCCCGGAACCGGGGTGATCTCGTACTTCTGCTGCTCGAAGTACTGCCGCAGGGCGGCGAACTCCGGGGCGGAGTCGACGGCCCGGTGCAGTTCGGCCCGGATGTCGAGGGTGGCGTAGTCGGTGGTCTCGCTGTCGGTCGGGGTGCGCTTCATCAGCGCGTAGCAGCGCATGACGTCCATGGTGTCGGTGCGGCCGACGTGTTCCAGCGGGTAGTTGTCCACCATCTTGTACTTGCCGCGGAACGCGGTGAGCTTGCCGGCGTCGCAGATCCGGTCGACCGCGTGGTAGCCGCGGAGGCTCTTCGCCGCGGACCCGTCGTCGACGAGGCCGGGCACCACGAGCACGGTGCCGGTCCAGACCGCCGAGGCGAGGATCGCGCCGACGAACGCCCAGGTCGCGTTGCGCCGCAGCCCGCCGCCCCGGCGACCGTCCGGGGCCGGGGCGCCGGCCACTGCCGCCGAGCCGGGCACCGTGGGCGCGCCCGGTGCGCCGGGCGCGCTGGGGAGGCCGGGCGGCGGCCCGAAGCCGGGCGGGCTGTTCGGCGCCGGTGGCTGCGACTGCTGCGGGAAGCCGGCGAAGCCGGGTCCGTTCTGCGGTGACGGTGACGGTGCCGGTGAAGGTGATGACGGCGGCGGCGGTGTCCCCAAAGTGTGCCCCCCTCGGGCCTGCGACGTGGGTGCCGGAGACCCGACCCTATCGGCCGGGCCGGGCGACCGTTCGAGGAAAGCGACGGCGGCCGGGCCGTCCCGGTTCCCGCCCCCGCCCGGCCGCTGGACGGCCGTCGGACGGTCGTCCAGCGGGCGCCCGGAAACGCCGACTGCCCGCCCGGTGTGTACCGGGCGGGCAGCGCGGGGAAGTCCTGCGGGCAGGTACTTCCGGTCAATCCCTGTGCACCGCACCCGCGTGGCGAACGCAGGCCGCGTGCGGTGCGAAGTCTGTTGTGCGCCTCGGGGGTTCCGGGTAGAGGGCCGGGCGTCCCGAGGGGTGGGGCCGTCGTGCGGCCCCGGGGGCGTCAGGCCTGGACGGCGGTGTTGACGCGCTTGGTGATGGCCGACTTCTTGTTGGCGGCCTGGTTGGCGTGGATGACGCCCTTGCTCACGGCCTTGTCCAGCGCCTTGGAGGCGGCGCGGGCCAGCACAGCGGCCTTCTCGGTCTCGCCGGCGGCAGCGGCCTCGCGGGCCTTGCGCAGAGCGGTCTTCAGCGAGGACTTGACGGCCTTGTTGCGCAGGCGCGCCTTCTCGTTGGTCTTGTTGCGCTTGATCTGGGACTTGATGTTCGCCACGAAAGTGCCTCAGTCTGTGAAATCGGTTCTGGGGGTTCCCCGGCCGGAGGCTGGGGAGGTTTGCACCAGCGACCCTTGGAGCAGCTGAGAGGGCATGCCGGGGCCAGGTGCAGCGGCCAACGCTACCAGGGTCGGCGGGCCCGGCCCAAACCGGGCGGGCACGGCGCGGGCACGGCGCGGGCACGGCGCGGGCACGCGGTGGGGGCGCGCGCCGGACGCCCGGTGGAGGTGCGACGGGCGCCGGGTGCCGGTCAGGCCCGCAGCAGCGGCTCGCCGTAGTGCTCGACCTCGGGGAACGGCCGGTAGAAGTGGTGCAGCAGCGCACGCCACTGCTGGTACTCGGGGGAGCGCCGGAATCCCTCGGTGTGGTCGGTGAGGTTCTCCCACTCCACCTGGAGCAGGAACCGGGAGCCGCGCCCCTCGTCCAGGCAGCGGCGCAGCGCCAGGGAGCGGAAGCCGGGCCGGCCGGCGATCAGGGGGCGGGCCTCGGTGAAGGCGGCGAGGAATTCCTCGTCCTGGCCGGGCAGGACGTCGAGCAGGGCGCTTTCGAGGATCATGGCCGGCCATCCTGCCCTGCCGCCCCGACTCCCCACTCCACCGCCCGGCAGGCCCAGTACGCCCCGCAGGCCCCGGGGGACCCCGCGGGACAGCCCCCCGCAGGCCCCCCGGGCGGCCCGAAGCGGACGGGCGGCGCGCGGTCCGCCCGCGGGAGGTGGGAAGATGGGAGGAACTATCTCGATCGGACGACCGTCCGGTCGCCCGGGAAGCCGGTCAGCGATGATCCGGACACCCCCGGCCCCCGGACCAACGGAGAATCGGACCAAGGTGCCCGCGACCCCCAGCAATGTGCCAGAGCCCAGCCGTACCGACCCGGCGCTGATCCGCAACTTCTGCATCATCGCCCACATCGACCACGGCAAGTCGACCCTCGCCGACCGGATGCTGCAGATCACCGGTGTGGTCGACCCGCGGCAGATGCGCGCCCAGTACCTCGACCGCATGGACATCGAGCGCGAGCGCGGCATCACGATCAAGTCGCAGGCCGTCCGTCTCCCGTGGGCGCCGAGGACCGGTCCCCACGCCGGGAACACGCACATCCTCAACATGATCGACACCCCGGGCCACGTGGACTTCACGTACGAGGTGTCGCGTTCCCTCGCGGCCTGCGAGGGCACCGTCCTGGTCGTCGACGCGGCCCAGGGCATCGAGGCGCAGACCCTCGCCAACCTGTACCTGGCGCTGGAGAACGACCTCACGATCGTCCCGGTGCTGAACAAGATCGACCTGCCGGCCGCGCAGCCGGAGAAGTACGCCGCGGAGATCGCCCACATCATCGGCTGCGACCCGTCCGACGTGCTCCAGGTCAGCGCCAAGACCGGTCTCGGTGTCGAGGACCTGCTGGACCACATCGTCAACACCGTCCCGGCCCCGGTCGGCGTCAAGGACGCCCCGGCCCGCGCGATGATCTTCGACTCGGTGTACGACTCCTACCGCGGCGTGGTCACCTACGTCCGTGTCGTGGACGGCCAGCTGACCAAGCGCGAGCGCATCGCGATGATGTCCACCGGCGCCACCCACGAGCTGCTGGAGATCGGCGTCATCTCGCCGGAGCCGAAGGTCGCCGACGGCCTGGGCGTCGGTGAGGTGGGCTACATCATCACCGGTGTGAAGGACGTCCGGCAGTCCAAGGTCGGTGACACCATCACGTCGATGCACAAGGGCGCCACCGTGCCGCTCGGCGGCTACAAGGACCCGCGTCCGATGGTGTTCTCCGGCCTGTACCCGCTGGACGGCTCGGACTACCCGCTGCTGCGCGACGCCCTGGACAAGCTGCGGCTGAACGACGCGGCGCTGGTGTACGAGCCGGAGACCTCGGTCGCGCTCGGCTTCGGCTACCGCTGCGGCTTCCTCGGCCTGCTGCACCTGGAGATCATCCGGGAGCGCCTGGAGCGCGAGTTCAACCTCGACCTCATCTCCACCGCCCCGAACGTGGTCTACCGGGTGATCATGGAGGACGGCAGCGAGCACACCGTCACCAACCCGAGCGAGTTCCCGGTCGGCAAGATCGCCGAGGTGTACGAGCCGGTCGTGCGCGGCACCATCCTGGCGCCGAACGAGTTCGTCGGCGCGATCATGGAGCTGTGCCAGTCCCGCCGCGGCAACCTCCAGGGCATGGACTACCTGTCCGAGGACCGGGTCGAGCTGCGCTACACCCTCCCGCTCGCGGAGATCGTCTTCGACTTCTTCGACCAGCTGAAGTCCAAGACCCGCGGTTACGCCTCGCTCGACTACGAGCCCATCGGCGAGCAGACCGCGGACCTGGTCAAGGTCGACATCCTGCTGCACGGCGACGCGGTGGACGCGTTCTCCGCGATCGTGCACAAGGACAAGGCCTACGGCTACGGCGTGATGATGGCCGGCAAGCTGCAGAAGCTGATCCCGCGCCAGCAGTTCGAGGTGCCGATCCAGGCGGCGATCGGCTCCCGGGTGATCGCCCGTGAGACGGTCCGCGCCATCCGCAAGGACGTCCTCGCCAAGTGCTACGGCGGTGACATCTCCCGTAAGCGGAAGCTGCTGGAGAAGCAGAAGGAGGGCAAGAAGCGGATGAAGATGGTCGGCCGGGTGGAGGTCCCGCAGGAGGCCTTCATCGCCGCGCTGTCCACCGACGCCGAGACCCCCAAGGGCGAGAAGAAGTAACCGAAGGGCAGGCGGCCGGGGAGGACCCGGCCGCCTGCCCTCCACCGTGAGGGGCCCGGGACGCAGTGCGCGTCCCGGGCCCCTCACGCGTGCCTCAGCGCAGCGACATCACGACGCTCTTGAGGATCGCGGCCTTGACCAGCCGCCCGGTCCGGCCGGTCAGCACGGCGGGCCGCATCGAGTCGTCGCCGTGGATCAGCTGGACCAGCCCGTCGCGCCGGCCGAGGCTCAGGCACTGCACGAGGTAGCGGAAGGCGAACGGCTTGTCGGTGCGCCCGGCGAGCACCTTGCCGAGGTACTGGCCCTGCGGCAGGGCGGTGGCGCAGCCCATCCGCAGGGTGCCGGTGCCGGGGACGGTGACCTCGGCGGCGTCGCCGATCACGTACACCTCGGGGTGCGAGACCGACCGCAGGTGGTCGTCGACGATCGCCCGGCCGGCCGGGGTGACGGCGAGGCCGGCCTCGGCGGCGAGCGGGTGCGGTTCCATCGAGGCGGCCCAGACGACCAGGTCGGCGGGGATCCGGCCGTCGGCGGTGGTGAGGCCCTCGGGGTCGACGGCGGTGACGGCGGTGTGCTCGTGGATCGCGACGCCGAGCCCGCGCAGCACCCGGTGGACGTGGCCGCGGCCCTTGGCCGAGAACCAGCCGCCGACCTGGTCGGCGGCGACGATCCGCACCGTCCAGCTGGGGTGGGCCTCGGCGAGTTCGGCGGCCAGCTCGATGCCGGTGGCGCCGCCGCCGACCACGGCGACGGTGCCGGGGCGGTCGGCGCTGCGCAGCCGTTCGGCGATCCCGGCGGCGCGTTCGGCGGCGTAGGCGTGCTCGGCGGCGCCGGGGACGTCGTGCCAGGCGGTGCGGCTGCCGAGGGCGTGGACGAGGGTGTCGTAGGCGACGACCTCGCCGTTGTCGAGGACGATCTTGCGGCCGGCGAGGTCGATCCCGGTGGCGCGGGCCGCGATGTGGCGGACGGCGCGTCCGCGCAGCACCTCGGCGACGGCGGGCCGGTGCTCGGGGTGCCCGGCGGCGGTCTCGTGCTGCCGGACGCGGTGCAGGATCCGCTGCTCGGGGGCGATCAGGGTGACCTGTCCGCGCTTCCCGGCGCGGGTGGCGGCGGCGAGGCCCGCGTAGCCGGCACCCAGTACGACGATCTGCTTCTCGGTCATGTCGTCCCGCTCCTTCGTGGCGCCGTCGGCGGCGTCCGGTCGCGGCGCCCCCGGGGTGGCCGGGGAGCGCTCTCCGCGTGTTCGGAAGGGGGACGACGGAGCCCGTCGGAGTGTGACGGTGGTCTGCGTCACACCGCCGGAGGGGTGGCGGCGGGGTTGAGGTGGGTGAGCTTCTCGGGGTTGACCACGATGTACGCCGAGGTGATCCGGCCGTCGGCGACGGTGAAGCCGACCACGCCGCCGACCAGGCCCGGCTGCTGGTACCAGACCAGGCCGGGTTCGCCGTTGACCAGGGCGAACTCGATGACGGTGTCGGGTGTGCCCCACTTGGCGACCATGCCGGCGACGAGCCGGGAGACCTTGTCCGCGCCGAACACCGGGCGGGCGCCGGCGGTGACGAGGCCGCCGCCGTCGGAGTGCCAGACCACCTCGGGGTCGAGGACGGCGAGCAGGCCCTCGATGTCGCCGCGGGCGGTGGCGGCGGCGAAGGCCTCGACGGCCTGCCGGTGCTCGGCCGGGTCGGCGGTGGCCCGGCGGCCGCCGTCCTTGACCCGGCGGCGGGCGCGGGAGGCGAGCTGGCGGGCGGCGTCGGGGCTGCGGTCGAGGGAGGCGGCGATCTCGTCGAAGCCGACGGCGAAGACGTCGTGCAGGACGAAGGCGGCGCGTTCGGCGGGGGTGAGCTGTTCGAGGACGGCGAGCAGGGCCAGCGAGACGGATTCGCCGAGTTCGGCGAGCTCGGCGGGGGAGGCGGGGCCGCTCTGGTAGGAGACGGACGGTTCGGGCAGCCATTCGCCGAAGTAGGACTCGCGGCGGGCCCGGGCCGAGCCGAGCTGGTCGTAGCAGAGGCGGGTGACGACGGTGGTGAGGAAGGCGCGGGGGTCGGCGACGCCGGCGCGGTCGGCGGCGCGCCAGCGCAGCCAGGCCTCCTGGAGGACGTCCTCGGCGTCGGTGAAGGAGCCGAGCATCCGGTAGGCGACGGAGCCGAGGTAGCGCCGGTTGGCCTCGAAGGCGTCCGGGGCGGTGCGGCCGGTCGTGGCCGCGTCGGTGCTGCCGGTGCTGCCAGTGCTGCCGGGGCTGGGCGCGGCGGTCGTCGCCGACGGGTCGTCACTCACGGCCCTACGGTAGCGTCCCGCCCCCGGGCGCGGCCGGGCGGGACGGCCCCGGACGTGCGGGAACCCGGGGCGGTCGGCCGTCGGGCCGGCCGCCCCGGGTTCACGGAGAGGTTCGTGGAGAGGGTCGCGGAGAGGTCCGCCGGGAGGATCCCCCGCGGGCTACTCGACCTCGGCGACCGCCTCGGCGAACTGCGCCTGGTAGAGCCGGGCGTAGGCCCCGTCGGCGGCGATCAGCTCGTCGTGGCCGCCCTGCTCGACGATGGAGCCGTTCTCCATCACCAGGATCACGTCGGCGTCCCGGATGGTGGAGAGCCGGTGGGCGATGACGAAGCTGGTGCGGCCGGTGCGCAGCCGGGCCATGGCCCGCTGGATGAGCACCTCGGTGCGGGTGTCGACGGAGCTGGTGGCCTCGTCGAGGACCAGGATCGAGGGCTGGGCGAGGAAGGCGCGGGCGATGGTGATGAGCTGCTTCTCGCCGGCGCTGACGCCGGTGCCCTCGTCGTCGATGACCGTGTCGTAGCCGTCCGGCAGGGTGCGGACGAAGCGGTCGACGTGGGCGGCCCGGGCGGCCTCGACCACCTGGTCGCGGGTGGCTCCCTCGGCCCCGTAGGCGATGTTGTCGGCGATGGTGCCGCCGAACAGCCAGGTGTCCTGGAGGACCATGCCGATCCCGGAGCGCAGGTCCTCGCGGGACATGGCGGCGATGTCGACGCCGTCGAGGGTGATCCGCCCGGAGCTGACCTCGTAGAACCGCATCAGCAGGTTGACCATGGTGGTCTTGCCGGCGCCGGTGGGGCCGACGATGGCGACGGTCTGGCCGGGTTCGACCTTGAGCGAGAGGTCCTCGATGAGCGGCGTGCCGGGGTCGTAGCGGAACGCGACGTCCTGGAAGACCACCCGGCCGCGCAGGGTGTCGGGGCGTTCCGGCATGGCCGGTTCGGGGGTCTGCTCGGCCGAGTCGAGGAGTTCGAAGACGCGCTCGGCGGAGGCGACGCCGGACTGCACCAGGTTGGCCATGCTGGCGACCTGGGTGAGCGGCTGGCTGAACTGCCGGGAGTACTGGATGAAGGCCTGGACGTCGCCGATGGACAGCGCGCCGCCGGCCACCCGCAGGCCGCCGACGACGGCGATGAGCACGTACTGGAGGTTGCCGATGAGCATCATCGCGGGCTGGATGATGCCGGAGATGAACTGGGCCTTGAAGCTGGAGGCGTAGAGGGCCTCGTTGTGCTCGCGGAAGGTGGCGGCGGACTCCTGCTGGCGGCCGAAGACCTTGACCAGGGTGTGGCCGGTGTACATCTCCTCGATGTGCGCGTTGAGCTGCCCGGTGGAGCGCCACTGCTGGACGAACTGGGGCTGGGCGCGCTTGCCGACCCGGGTGGCGACGACGACGGACAGCGGGACGGCGATCAGCGCGATCAGGGCGAGCAGCCAGGAGATCCAGAACATCATGGCGAGTACGCCGATGACGGTGAGCAGGGAGTTGATCACCTGGCCGGTGGTCTGCTGCATGGTCTGGCTGATGTTGTCGATGTCGTTGGTGACCCGGCTGAGGACCTCGCCGCGGGGCTGCTTGTCGAAGTAGCTGAGCGGCAGCCGGGCGAGCTTGGCCTCGGTGTCCTGGCGCAGCCGGTAGCCGACGCGCTGGATGGCGCGGGCGGCGAGGCGGCCCTGGACGACGCCGAAGACGGCGGAGGCGACGTAGATGGCGAGGACCCAGAGCAGGATGCTGCCGATGGCGTCGAAGTCCATGCCCTGGCCGGGGGTGAAGTCGACCGAGGAGATCAGGTTGGCGAGGTCGCCGTCGCCGCGGGCGCGCATGGCGTCGACGATCTGCTGCTTCGAGGAGCCGGCCGGGAAGCGGGTGCTGACGACGCCGGCGAAGATGAGGTCGGTGGCGTGGCCGAGGATCTTGGGGCCGACGATGGCGGCGCCGATGCTGAGGACGCCGAGACCGAGGACGCCGGCGATCAGGGCGCGTTCGGGGCGGAGCAGTTTGAGCAGCCGCTTGCCGGAGGTCTTGAAGTCCATGGACTTCTCGGCGCCCTGACCGCCCATGAAGCGGCCGGGTCCGGCGGGGCCGCGGCGGGCGGCGGCGGACTGGGAGTCACCGGCCGGCGCGTCGGGGCCGCCCGGTCCTCCCGGCCGTCCTCCCGGCCGTCCGCCCGGTCCGCCGGGTCCTCCCGGGCGTCCGCCCGGCGCCTTGGCGAAGTCCGGCCGTCCGCCGGGTGCTTTGTCGGACCCGGGTGCGGGCCTGTCGGGGCTGGTCACGCCGCCTCCTGCTCGGTGAGCTGGGAGAGCACGATCTCCCGGTACGTCGGGTTGCCGGCCATGAGCTCGCCGTGGGTTCCGGTGCCGACCACGGCGCCCTCGTCGAGGACGATGATCCGGTCGGCGTCGCGGATGGTGGAGACGCGCTGGGCGACGATCACGACGGTCGCTTCGGTGGTCTCGCGGGCGAGGGCCTTGCGCAGCTTGGCGTCGGTGGCGTAGTCGAGCGCGGAGAAGGAGTCGTCGAAGAGGTAGATGTCGGGCCGGCGCACCAGGGTCCGGGCGATGGCCAGGCGCTGGCGCTGGCCGCCGGAGACGTTCCCGCCGCCCTGGGCGATGGGCGCGTCCAGGCCCTCGGGGAACTTCTCGACGAACTCCTTGGCCTGGGCGATCTCCAGCGCGTGCCAGAGCTCCTCGTCGGTGGCGTCGGGCCGGCCGTAGCGGAGGTTGCTGGCGACGGTGCCGGAGAACAGGTAGGGCTTCTGCGGGACGAGTCCGACGCTGTCCGAGACGGCGCCGGGGTCGAGTTCCCGGACGTCGACGCCGCCGAGCAGGACCTGGCCGGAGCTGACGTCGAAGAGCCGGGGGACGAGGCCGAGCAGGGTGGACTTGCCGCTGCCGGTGGAGCCGATGACGGCGGTGGTCTCGCCGGGGCGGGCGGTGATGTCGATGCCGCGCAGGACGGAGGCCTCGGCCCCGGGGTAGCGGAAGTCGACCTCGCGCAGTTCGAGGTGGCCGCGGCGCAGCACCTCGGTGACGGGGTCGGCGGGCGGTACGACGCTGGAGTCGGTGCCGAGCACCTCCTGGATGCGCTCGGCGCAGACCTCGGCGCGCGGCACCATCATGAACATGAAGGTGGCCATCATGACGCTCATCAGGATCTGCAGCAGGTAGGAGAGGAACGCGGTGAGCGCACCGATCTCCATGTCGCCGCTGTTGATCCGGTGGGCGCCGAACCACAGCACGGCGACGCTGGAGATGTTGACGACCAGCATCACGCTCGGGAACAGGTAGGCCATCAGCTTGCCGACCTGCAGCGAGACGCCGGTGAGGTCCTCGTTGGCGCCGGCGAACCGGTTCTGCTCGTGGTCGTCCTTGACGAAGGCGCGGATGACCCGGATGCCGGTGATCTGCTCGCGCAGCACCCGGTTCACGGTGTCGATCTTGTCCTGCATGCTGCGGAAGCGCGGGCGGAGCTGGCGGACGAGCACGGCGACCACGATGGCGAGGGCGGGGACGACCGCCAGCAGCAGGCCGGAGAGCGGTACGTCCTGGTTGAGGGCCATGATGATGCCGCCGACGCACATGATCGGCGCCGCGACCATCATCGTGAACGACATCAGGACCAGCATCTGGACCTGCTGGACGTCGTTGGTGGTGCGGGTGATGAGGGACGGGGCGCCGAACTGGCCGACCTCGCGGGCGGAGAAGCCCTGGACGCGGTCGAAGACGGCGGCGCGGATGTCGCGGCCGACGGCCATCGCGGTGCGCGCCCCGTAGTAGACGGCGCAGATCGAACAGAGGGTCTGGAGGACGGTGACGCCGATCATCACGGCGCCCACCTGCAGGATGTAGCCGGTGTCCCCCTTGATCACGCCGCTGTCGATGATGTCGGCGTTGAGTGTGGGCAGGTAGAGCAGCCCGAGGGTGGACACCAGCTGGAGCAGCACCAGCAGGGTGATCGGTCGGGAATAGGGGCGGAGGTACGCCCTTAGCAGTCTGATCAGCACTGGCTCACTCTTGTCGTCGGCGGCGGCTTGGGCATCCCAATTCTCGTTGTTCGGAGGGCTCGTACAGCCGATTCCGGGCAAGCGAGCCGGATCTTTGTCCGGCTCTTTGCCGAACGTTCCGGGCGGCCGGGTGGTGCCGTGCACCGATGGTTCGGGAGGGTGCCAGCTCGGTCCGCCCTCTTACGGAATGACCGGTTTCCCCCTAGGCTGCTGAAAGCCCTCTTGTTACTCACTGGTACCGGCCCGGTTTCGTCAGGCGGGCCGGCGACCGCCCCCACGGCCGCCGCGCGTCCCGTCCGCGGTGCCGGTCCCAGCCGCAGACCCGTCCCTCCACGTCCATCGGACGGCCACCCGCCCCCGGAGGTCCTCGTTGAGTTCCGCGCAGTCCCTGATCGACTCCGGCCGTCCCGACCTCGTCGCCGGGCGCCCCACCTCCGTCGCCCACCTGTTCCAGGAGCGGGTCGCGCTGACCCCCGGCGGTGAGGCCTACCGCTACCCGGTGCCGGTGGACGAGCACGCGGCGGACAGCACCCCCGGCGCCGAGCAGTGGCGGTCGCTGACCTGGGCGCAGGCCGCGGCCCGGGTGTACGCGGTGGCGGCGGGGCTGCTGTCGCTGGGCATCGAGGCCGAGGACCGGGTCGCGCTGGCCTCCTCCACCCGGCTGGAGTGGGTCCTGGCCGACCTCGGCAACATGTGCGCGGGCGCGGCCACCACGGCCGTCTACCCGAGCACCAACGCCGACGAGACCGCGTTCATCCTCTCCGACTCCGGCTCCCGGGCCATGTTCGCCGAGAACACCGCCCAGCTGGACAAGGTGGTCGCGGAGCTGGACCGGCTGCCCGCGCTGGAGACGGTGGTCCTCTTCGACGCGCCCGACGGGCCGCCGGAGGCCGGCCGGCTGAAGGTGCTCTCCTTCACCGAGCTGGAGCAGCTCGGCGCCGAGCACCTGGCCGCGCACCCGGACGCGGTCGAGAAGGCGATCGCCGCGCTCGACAAGGAGCAGCTGGCGACCCTGATCTACACCTCCGGCACCACCGGCCGCCCCAAGGGCGTGCGGCTGGTGCACGACTGCTGGGCGTACGAGGGGCGGGCCCAGGAGGCCAGCGGGCTGCTGGCCGCCGACGACGTGCAGTTCATGTGGCTGCCGCTGTCGCACGTGTTCGGCAAGACCCTGATCTCGGGGCAGATCGCCACCGGGCACGTGATGGCGCTGGACGGCCGGGTGGACCGGATCATCCACAACCTCCCGGTGATCCGGCCGACCGTGATGGCCTCGGCGCCGCGGATCTTCGAGAAGGTCTACAACGGCATCGCCGGCAAGGCCAGGGCCGAGGGCGGCGCCAAGTACAAGATCTTCCTGTGGGCGGCGCGCACCGCCCGCGACCACGCCCGCGCGGTGCAGGAGAGCCGGGTGGCGACCGGGGTGGGCACCGCCCCGGTGGGGCTGCGGCTGAAGCACGCGATCGCCGACCGGCTGGTGTACTCGAAGATCCGGGCCGCGTTCGGCGGCCGGCTGCGCGGCGCGGTGTCCGGCAGTGCCGCGCTGGCGCCCGAGATCGGCTACTTCTTCGTCGGCGCGGGCGTGCCGATCCTGGAGGGCTACGGCCTGTCCGAGACCAGCGCCGGCTCCTGCGTCAACCGGGCCGAGGACATCCGGGTGGGCACGGTGGGCCGTCCGCTGCCGGGCACCGAGGTGCGGATCGCCGAGGACGGCGAGATCCTGCTGCGCGGCCCCGGTGTGATGCGCGGCTACCACAACCTGCCGGAGAAGACCGCCGAGGTGCTGGAGTCGGACGGCTGGTTCCACACCGAGGACATCGGCGAGCTGTCCCCGGACGGCTTCCTGCGGATCACCGACCGCAAGAAGGACCTGTTCAAGACCTCCGGCGGCAAGTACGTCGCGCCGAGCGAGGTGGAGGGCAAGTTCAAGGCGGTCTGCCCGTTCGTCAGCAACATCCTGGTGATCGGCAACGGCCGCAACTTCTGCACCGCGCTGATCGGCCTGGACGAGGCCGTGATCATGCCGTGGGCCGCCGAGCACGGGATGGCCGGCAGCTCCTACGCCGAGGTGACGGCCGACCCGCGGACCCACGAGCTGATCGAGGGCTTCGTGCGGCGGCTGAACGGCTCGCTGCAGCGCTGGCAGACGATCAAGAGGTTCCACCTGCTGCCGCGCGACCTGGACGTCGAGCACGGCGAGCTCACCCCGAGCCTGAAGATCAAGCGCCCGGTGGTGGAGCGGACCTACGCGGACGAGGTCACCGCGATGTACTCGGGCGCCAACGAGGCCTGAGCCCGGCCCCGTCCCGCTCCGTAGCACTCCGTACCACTCCGTCCCGTACGGCCCGGGGGGATCACTCCGGCCGTACGGGACAATGGGGTCATGCCCTCCGCACTCCCCGACGGTGAACCGGTACCGTCCGACGGCTCCCTGCCCGCGCACGCCCTCGACGGGCTCGGCTCGCGGCCGTTCGGCTTCTACCTGCACGTGCCGTACTGCGCCAGCCGCTGCGGCTACTGCGACTTCAACACCTACACCGCCACCGAGCTGCGCTCCTCCGGCACGGTCGCCTCCCAGGAGACCTACGCGGACAACGTGGTCGCCGAGGTCAGGATGGCCCGCCGGGTGCTCGGCGACGCCGCCCCGCCGGTGCGCACCGTCTTCCTGGGCGGCGGCACCCCGACCCTGCTGCCCGCCCGCGACCTGGTGGCGATGCTGGCCGCGATCCGCGAGGAGTTCGGGCTCGCCGAGGGGGCCGAGGTCACCACCGAGGCCAACCCGGAGTCCGTGGACCCGGCGTACCTGGCGGAGCTGCGCGAGGGCGGCTTCAACCGGATCTCCTTCGGCATGCAGTCGGCCCGCCCGCACGTGCTGAAGCTGCTCGACCGCCACCACACCCCCGGCCGGCCCGAGGCCTGCGTCGCCGAGGCGCGCGCGGCGGGCTTCGAGCACGTCAACCTCGACCTCATCTACGGCACCCCCGGCGAGTCCGACGACGACTGGCGGGCCTCCCTGGACGCCGCGATCGGCGCCGGCCCGGACCACGTCTCCGCCTACTCGCTGATCGTCGAGGAGGGCACCAGGCTGGCCGCCCGGGTCGGGCGCGGCGAACTGCCGATGATCGACGACGACGTGCACGCCGACCGCTACCTGATCGCCGAGGAGGCGCTGGCCGCGGCCGGCTACTCCTGGTACGAGGTCTCCAACTGGTCCACCACCCCCGAGGGCCGCTGCCGCCACAACGAGCTGTACTGGACCGGCGGCGACTGGTGGGGCGCCGGCCCCGGCGCGCACAGCCACGTCGGCGGCGTCCGCTGGTGGAACGCCAAACACCCCGCCGCCTACGCCCGCGCCCTCGCCGAGGGCCGCACCCCCGCCCAGGGCCGCGAGCGCCTCGCCGCCGAGGACCGCCGGGTCGAACGGATCCTGCTGGAGCTGCGCCTGGCCGAGGGCATCCCGCTGGACCTGCTGACGGAGACCGGCCTGAAGGCCGCGCGCCAGCACCTGGCCGACGGCCTCCTCGCCGCCACCCCCCACGCCGCCGGCCGCGCGGTCCTCACCCTCCGGGGCCGCCTGCTGGCGGACGCGGTGGTACGTGACCTGGTGGACTGAGACTCGTTAACGTGGTGTCAGCCGTCGGAGGGAGCGCGCAATGACCGCCATCGATGACCGGATGACTGGGATCTTCGAGAACCTGGAGGTCCCGGAAGGCTTCAAGGCCGAGCTCATCAGGGGGGAAATCGTGATGATGGCCGGGCCCGAGATGGCCCACAACCTCATCGTCGAGTCGATCGTCGACCAGATCCCGCGCGCGCGTTGGCACCGGCTCCAGACCCAGGACGTGGCGTTCCCGGCGGACGCCAGCGAGCCGCAGCCCGATCTCGTGGTGATCGAGCGGGGCGCAGCCGACGGTCCGGGGCGTCTGGTTCCCGCGCCCGCCGTGACGCTGGTGGTCGAGGTCGTGTCGAAGACCAGCGTGCTGCGCGACTACCGGACCAAGCGGGAGCTGTACGCCGAGGGCGCGATCCCCGTGTACCTGATCGTCGATCCGATCAAGGGCCTCTGTGTCCTGCTCACCGAACCGGCCCGGGCGGCGGCCTCGGGGCTGCCCGACTACGTGACCGAGCGGACCACCAAGTTCGGCGAGCCGGTTCCGGTGGACCTGCTGGGCATCACGCTCGACACCACGGAGTTCCGGCCCTACTCCTGACCCGGCAGGGTCACGAAGTCGATCAGCTCCTCGACCTTGCCCAGCAGCTCGGGCTCCAGGTCCCGGTAGGAGTTCACCTTCGACAGGATGTGCTTCCACGCCGCCGGGGTGTCCTCGGGCCAGTTCAGGCGGCGGCAGGTGCCGGTCTTCCAGTCCTCGCCCCTGGGGACGGCGGGCCAGGCCGGGATGCCCACGGAGGACGGTTTCACGGCCTGCCAGACGTCGATGTAGGGGTGGCCGACGACCAGGACGTGCGGGCCGGTGACCCGGGCGGCGATGCGGTGCTCCTTGGTGCCCGGGAGCAGGTGGTCGACCAGGACGCCGAGCCGGCGCTCCGGGCCGGGGGCGAACCCGGCGACGATCGCGGGCAGGTCGTCGACGCCCTCCAGGTACTCGACGACCACGCCCTCGATCCGCAGGTCGTCGCCCCAGACCCGCTCCACCAGCTCGGCGTCGTGCCGGCCCTCGACGTAGATCCGCGACTCGCGGGCCACCCGGGCCCGGGCGCCGGGGACGGCGACCGAGCCGGAGGCGGTGCGGGCGGGGGTGCGGGCCGGGGCGGGGCCCGAGGGCCGGACCAGGGTGACCGTCCGGCCCTCCAGCAGGAAGCCGCGCGGGACCAGCGGGAACACCCGGTGCTTGCCGAACCGGTCCTCCAGGGTGACGGTGTGCCCCTCGGCGGTCCTCTCGCAGCGCACCACCGCCCCGCAGAAGCCGGTCGACACCTCCTCGACCACCAGGTCCCGCTCGGCGGGCACCTCCGGGGCGGGCACCTGCTTCTTCCACGGCGGGGTCAGGTCGGGTCCGTACTGGCGGCTGCGCATTCCCCGGAGTCTATGGGGCGTCAGCCGGTGAACGGAGAGTTCACCACCAGCAGCTCGGCGATCCGCGCGCGCAGGGCGGCGGAGTGCGGCAGCGGCACCGCTGCGCCGCCGCGTTCCATCCGGACGCCCCGGTCGGCGAGCACGTAGACGGCCCGCAGGGTGCGCAGGGTGTTGGAGACGACGGCGGGCACGGCGCCCGCGGTCGCCGAGGGGCGGCGCGGCGGCTGCGCGCCGATCGGGTCGAGCCAGCCGAGGGCCTGGCGCTCGGTCAGCTCCGGGCGGGTGAGGATCTGGGCGACCGCGCGGCCGAGCCGGTCGTCCTCCATGGCGTCCAGCACGTGGTCGGTGGGGGCGAGCAGCCGGGCGGTGACCAGGTCCAGCAGCGGGGTGGGGTCGGCGAGCAGCGGGCCGCGGCCGAGGGCGGCCAGCAGGTCGGCGCCGTGGGCGACCGCGTGCAGCCAGCCGAGCCGGGGGTCGAAGCCGCGCAGGTCGGTCTCGTCGATGTACCAGCGGGCGAAGGCCTCCAGCCAGGCCGGGCGGTGGGCGCCGTGGTCGGCGAGGTCGGCGAGGACCAGCGGGGCGAAGGTGCGGGCCTGGATCTCGGGGTCGGTGAGGCGTTCGGCCATCTCGTCGCCGAGCGCGAGGCGCTGCTCGGGCGTGAGCAGCGGTACCCAGCGGCACAGCTGCTCCAGCGCGAGGCTGTCGCGGACGTGCGGGTCGGGCGAGCGCAGCGCGGCGCTGACGGCGGCGAGGGTGTCGGGGGCGGGGGCGGCGGATTCGAGTGCGGTCCAGTTGATCACGGGCGGACCCTAGGGGCCGGGGCGGCCGGGGGCCACCGAATTACCGGCCCGGCGGCCGCCGGTTCACAGCCCCGGCGCGCCCCAGACCGGGAACCAGCGGGTGAGGTCCTTCTCCAGCCGCAGGTCGTTGCCGAGCATCGCGTTGACCTCCAGCTCCAGTGGGTTGTCGCGCTTCTCCCCGCCGCCGGGCAGTGGCGCGAAGGGGTAGAAGGTGCCGCGCTTGTACAGGTAGACCAGGGCCAGCGGCCGCTGTCCCTCGGCGTCGCGGAAGCCGACCAGGGAGCACAGCAGTTGGGGGCCGAAGCCGTGCGCCTCGAGTTCGCTGTTGACCGCGTGCAGGTCGTTGACCAGTTCGGGCAGTTCGTCGGGCGCGTGCCGGGCGAGCAGCCAGGAGTAGCCGTAGGAGTCCTTGGACGCCTCGACGGGGACGCCGCCGCGTTCGGTGTCGGCGTCGAGCAGGGCCCGGACCTGCCGTTCGACCTCGTCGAAGGCGCCGCCCTCGACGGAGGCGAAGCAGACCGAGCCGAGTCCGGTGGGGCGGAAGCCGGCCGCGGCCTCCAGGGTGAGGGCGGCGGAGGGCACGCCGAACAGCTGGTCGAGGTCGGGTCTGACGGGCTTGGTGCGGCCGAACAGCGTGTCCAGGATGCCCACGGCGGTCCTTCCGGTCGGGGGGCGGGGGCGGTCGGGTGCGAACGGGCAGGGTGCGGGGGGCCGGACGGGCGGTTCAGCGGCCGAGCTCGGAGGAGATCTTCGCCAGCTGGGCCAGCCGCTGCTCCAGCGACGGGTGGGTGGAGAACAGCTGGGTGGCGGCCTCCCGGGCGCTGAGCGCCGGCGCGAAGTAGAACGCGTTGTAGGGCTGGGACTGGCGCAGGTCCCGGGTCGGAATGGCGGCGATCTGGCCGGTCACCTTGGTGAGTGCCGAGGCCAGCGCGCTGGGCCGCCCGGTGAGCTGGGCGGCGGCCCGGTCGGCGGCCAGCTCCCGGTAGCGGGAGAGCAGCCGGGTCAGCAGGAAGCTGATCGCGTAGACGGCGATCGACACCAGCGGGATCACCAGGGCGGCGATCGCGGCGTTGGAGTCGTTGTTGTTGCGCCCGCCGCCCATGAAGCCGCCGTACATGGCGATCCGGGTCATCGCGCCGGCCAGGACGCCGAGGAACCCGGCCACCGTCATCACGGCGACGTCCCGGTGGGCGACGTGCGACAGCTCGTGGGCGAGCACGCCCTCCAGTTCCTCGGGTTCCAGCCGGCGCAGCAGGCCGGTGGTGACGCAGACCACCGCGTTCTGCGGGTTGCGGCCGGTGGCGAAGGCGTTCGGCATGTCGTTCTCGGCGACCGCCACCCGGGGTTTGGGCATGTCGGCGAGCGCGCAGAGCCGGTCGACGGCGCCGTGCAGCTGCGGGTACTGCTCCGGGGTGACCCGGTGGGCGCCCATCGCCCGTTCGGTGATCCGGTCGCTGAACCAGAACTGGGCGACGAACAGGCCGCCCGAGATCAGCACGATGATCGGCCAGGCGCCGCGCAGCAGCACGATCAGCAGACCGGTGAATCCCACGTACAGCAGCCCGATCAGGAACATCGTCCCCACCATGCGGCCGGTCAGGCCGCGGTCGGGGGCGAAGCGGGTGTGCTGGCCCGAGCTCGACATCGCTGCTCCTCCGTTCGCCGTCCGCTTCCGATGCTGCCACCGGGCGGGCCCCGCGGCATCACCCGCGCGCCGCGGACTGCGGGCAGGATCACCCCGGCCGGGCCGTTCCTGCCGTCGGACCCGGGCCTTACACTGGCAGGTACGGTTCTGGCACTCGTGCGTTCAGAGTGCCAAGGCCGGGCCCCGCGGGGTCGGATCGGACAGCTCGAACACGGACACATGCCACGACGGTGTGTCACAACGGACAACGCGTGAAGACGGAGGTGCGTGCCCATGGCCGGTGAGGTCCGCCAGCTCGACGACCGCAAACTCGCGGTGCTTCGCGCGATCGTCCAGGACTACGTGGGGACGGAGGAGCCGGTCGGCTCCAAGGCCCTGGTCGAACGGCACAACCTCGGGGTCTCCCCGGCCACCGTCCGCAACGACATGGCGGCGCTGGAGGAGGAGGGGTACATCCACCAGCCGCACACCAGCGCCGGGCGGATCCCCACCGACAAGGGCTACCGGCTGTTCGTCGACAAGCTGGCCGAGGTCAAGCCGATGAGCGCGCCCGAGCGGCGGGCGATCCGGCACTTCCTCGACGGCGCGGTGGACCTCGACGACGTGGTCGCCCGCACGGTGCGGCTGCTCGCCCAGCTGACCCGCCAGGTCGCGGTGGTGCAGTACCCCTCGCTGAGCCGCTCCACGGTGCGGCACATCGAGCTGGTCGCGCTGGCCCCGGCCAAGGTGATGCTGGTGCTGATCATGAACACCGGCCGGGTCGAGCAGCGGCTGGTGGACTGCCCGGGCACGGTCGGCGAGACCGTGCTGGCGGACCTCCGGGGCCGGATCAACGCCCGGGCCGCCGGCCAGCGGCTCCCGGACGTCCCGGGGCTGCTGGAGGAGCTGCCCGCGCAGTTCGAGGCGGCCGACCGGCCGACCGTGTCCACGGTGCTGGCGACGCTCTTCGAGACCCTCGCCGAGCAGCGCGAGGAGCGGATCATGCTGGCCGGCACGGCCAACCTGACCCGCTTCGGCCACGACTTCCCGCTGACCATCCAGCCGGTGCTGGAGGCGCTGGAGGAGCAGGTCGTCCTGCTCCGCCTCCTGGGTGAGACCGCGGACGCCGGGATGACGGTCCGGATCGGGCGGGAGAACGCCTACGAAGGGCTGAATTCCACCTCGGTCGTCTCGGTCGGTTACGGTTCGGGCGACGAGAGCGTGGCCAAACTGGGGGTGATCGGTCCGACCCGGATGGACTACCCGGGCACAATGGGGGCGGTGCGAGCGGTGGCACGGTACGTGGGTCAGATTCTGGCCGAGTCGTAGGAACGGTCGTCGTCGGACAGCTGACGGCGCCCGAAGTCGCAAGCACTCACACAGGCGGAACAAGCGGAGCATTTGGTGGCCACGGACTACTACGCGGTACTCGGCGTCCGACGGGATGCGGGGCAGGACGAGATCAAGAAGGCGTTCCGGCGCCTGGCACGCGAACTGCACCCGGACGTCAACCCGGACCCGAAGACGCAGGAGCGGTTCAAGGAGATCAACGCCGCCTACGAGGTGCTCTCCGACCCGCAGAAGCGCCAGGTCTACGACCTCGGCGGCGACCCGCTCTCGCCGAACGGCGGAGCCGGTGCGGGCTTCGGCGCGGGCGCGGCGGGCTTCGGCTTCTCCGACATCATGGACGCCTTCTTCGGCGCCGCCTCCGGCCAGCGCGGACCGCGCTCCCGGACCAGGCGCGGCCAGGACGCCATGATCCGGCTGGAGATCACCCTGGAGGAGGCCGCGTTCGGCACCACCAAGGAACTCCAGGTCGACACCGCCGTCACCTGCACCACCTGCAGCGGCGAGGGCGCCGCGCCCGGCACCTCCGCGCAGACCTGCGACATGTGCCGCGGCAAGGGCGAGGTCTCCCAGGTCACCCGGTCCTTCCTGGGCCAGGTCATGACCTCCCGCCCCTGCCCGCAGTGCCAGGGCTTCGGCACCGTCGTGCCGACCCCGTGCCCGGAGTGCGCCGGCGACGGCCGGGTCCGCGCCCGCCGCACCCTGACCGTCAAGATCCCGGCCGGGGTCGACAACGGCACCCGGATCCAGCTGGCCGGCGAGGGCGAGGTCGGCCCCGGCGGCGGCCCGGCCGGCGACCTCTACGTCGAGATCGCCGAGACCAGCCACCCGACCTTCCAGCGGCGCGGCGACGACCTGCACTGCACGGTCACCATCCCGATGACGGCGGCCTCGCTCGGCACCCAGGTGCCGCTGCAGACCCTGGACGGGATCGAGGAGGTCGACATCCGGCCCGGCACCCAGTCCGGCCAGTCGATCCCGCTGCACGGCCGGGGCATCACCCACCTGCGCGGCGGCGGCCGGGGCGACCTGATAGTGCATGTCGAGGTGCAGACGCCCACCAAGCTCGACGCCGAGCAGGAGGAGCTGCTGCGCCGCCTGGCGGTGCTGCGCGGCGAGGAGCGGCCGTCCGGCCAGTTCGCGCCCGGGCAGCAGGGGCTGTTCTCCCGGCTGAAGGACGCCTTCAACGGCCGGTAGCCGTCCCGCGCGGGGGTGCCGAGGCTTCCTCGGCACCCCTTTCGCGTTCCCGTTCCCGTTCCCACCCCGGAGGTTCCCCGCATGACCGCGCCCGTGTTCGTCGTCGACACCGAGCGGATCGCCGCCGCCGCGCCGGGCGCGTCCGTCCGGCTGGACGGGCCGGAGGGCCGGCACGCCGCCGCGGTGAAGCGGCTGGAACCGGGCGAGGCGGTCACCCTGGCCGACGGCCGGGGCCTCGGCGTGGACGGCACCGTCGCGGCGGTGCACGGCAAGGACGCGATCGAGGTGACGGTGACGGCCGTGCGCCGCGAGCCGGAGCCGGCGCCGCGGATCGTCGTCGTCCAGGCGCTGCCCAAGGGCGACCGGGGCGAGCTGGCGGTGGAGACCATGACCGAGGTCGGCGTGGACGTGGTGATCCCCTGGGCGGCGTCGCGCTGCATCACCCAGTGGAAGGGCGAGCGCGGCGCCAAGGCGCTCGCCAAGTGGCGGGCCACCGCCCGGGAGGCCGGCAAGCAGTCCCGGCGGCTGCGCTTCCCCGAGGTCCGCGAGGCGATGACCACCCGGCAGCTGGCCCCGGTACTGGCCGGCGCCGCGTTCGCCGCCGTGCTGCACGAGGAGGGCGCCGAACCGCTGGCCTCCGCCGCGCTGCCCGCGGGCGGGGACCTGGTGCTGGTGGTCGGCCCGGAGGGCGGCGTCTCCCCGGAGGAGCTGGCCGCCTTCGCCGAGGCCGGCGCGAAGCCGTACCGGCTCGGCCCCTCGGTGCTGCGCACCTCCACGGCCGGGGTGGCGGCCGGCGCGCTGCTGCTGGGCCGCACCGGCCGCTGGGCCTGACACCGGCATCCCCCGTGGGGGTTCGCGGACCGCGAACTGCGGGCGCGCCGCACCCCCGCTTGCCTAGGGTGGCGACCGTGAGCGAACCCGAGAGCACCCCCGAGGGCGCCTACCTGCGCCACCCGCACCTGCACGGCGACCTGATCACCTTCGTGGCCGAGAACGACGTGTGGCTCGCCCCGCTGGAAGGCGGCCGGGCCTGGCGGCTGACCGCCGACCACCGTCCGGTCCGCAGACCGATGTTCTCCCCGGACGGCCGCCACGTCGCCTTCACCTCCACCCGCGACGGCGCCCCCGAGGTGCACGTGGTCCCGGTGGACGGCGGACCGTCCCGGCGGCTGACCCACTGGGGCGACGCGCAGACCCAGCTGCGCGGCTGGACGGCCGACGGCCGGCCGATCGCCACCACCGCCGCCGGGCAGGCCTCGCTGCGCCGCACCTGGGCGCGGGCGGTGCCGCTGGACGGCGGCGAGGCGGCCCGGCTGCCGTACGGCCCGGTCGGCGGGCTGGCCTTCGAGCCCGGCGGCGACCGGGTGCTGCTGGTCTCCGCCTACGCCACCGAGCCGGCCTGGTGGAAGCGCTACCGGGGCGGGCGGACCGGCCGGCTCTGGATCGGCGTCGACCGCTTCGAGCGCGTCCACGAGGAGCTGGCCGGGCACATCGAGTCGCCGCTGTGGGTGGGCGGGCGGATCGCCTTCCTCTCCGACCACGAGGGCGTCGGCGCGCTGTACTCCAGCCTCCCGGACGGCTCCGACCTGCGCCGGCACGGCATCTCGCCGGAGGGCTTCTACGCCCGCACCGCCACCACCGACGGGAGCCGGGTGGTCTGGCACAGCGCCGGCGACCTGTGGCTGCTGACGGACCTGGACGGCGCCGAGCCGCGCCGCCTGGACGTCCGCCCGGCCGGTCCGCGCACCGGCCGCCGCCCCCGCCCGGTGTCCGCCGCGCACTGGCTGGAGGGCGTCGCCCCGGACCGCACCGGGCGGGCCGGGGCCGTGGTGGTGCGCGGCTCCGTGTACTGGCTGACCCACCGGGAGGGCCCGGCCCGGGTGCTGGACGAGACACCGGGCGTGCGCGGCCGGCTGGCCCGGGTGGTGCCGGGCCCGGCCGGCGAGGACGCCGCCCAGGGCGTGGTCTGGGTGACCGACGCCGAGGGCGAGGACGCGATCGAGTACGCGCCCGCGGTGCTCGGCACCGAGCGCCGCCGACTGGCCGCCGGGCAGCTGGGCCGGGTCCGCTCGCTGCTGGTCTCCCCGGACGGCAAGCAGCTGGCGGTCGGCGCGCACGACGGCCGGGTGCTGCTGGTCGGCCTGGCCGACGGCGCCGTGCACGAGCTGGCGCACAGCACCGACGGTGAGGTCAGCGGGCTGGCGTTCAGCCCGGACTCGGCCTGGCTGGCCTGGTCGCAGCCGACCCTCGGGGCGTGGTCGCTGCGCCAGATCGTGCTGGCCAACCTGGCCACCCGGACGGTCTCCGAGGCGACCCCGCAGCGCTTCGTCGACACCTCCCCGGCGTTCACCGCCGACGGCCGGCACCTGGCGTTCCTCTCGGTGCGCAGCTTCGACCCGGTGTACGACTCGCACGTCTTCGACCTGTCGTTCCCCAACGGCTGCCGCCCGTACCTGATCACGCTGGCTGCCGACACGCCGTCGCCGTTCGGGCCGCGCCGGGCCGGAAGGCCGGCCGGCGGGGAGGACGAGGAGCCGAAGGGCCGCCGGGCGGACGGCGAGGAGGGCGCGGCCGACGCGCCGCCGGCGACCCGGGTCGACCTGGACGGCATCGCCGACCGGATCGTGCCGTTCCCGGTGGAGGGCGGCCGGTTCGGCGTCCTGCGGGCCGCCAAGGACGGCGTGCTGTGGACCAGGCTCCCGCTGGTCGGCGAGCTGGGCGACGAGGCCGCCTCGCTGGAGGACGAGCGCCCGCGGCCCACCCTGGAGCGCTTCGACTTCCGCAAGCGCCGGGCGGAGCAGCTGGTGGACGGCCTGGACGCGTTCGCGGTGAGCGGGGACGGTACCCGGCTCGCCGTGCTGGACGAGGGCGAGCTGCGGATCCTGCCCGCCGACCACAAGGCGTCCGGCGAGGACGACGAGATCGACGTCGACCTGGACCGGCTGCGGGTCACGGTCGACCCGGCGGCCGAGTGGCGGCAGATGTACGACGAGAACGGCCGGCTGATGCGGGACAACTTCTGGCGTCCCGACCTCGACGGGGTGGACTGGGCCGGGGTGCTGGCCCGCTACCGGCCGCTGGTGGAGCGGCTCGGTTCGCACGACGACCTGGTGGACCTGCTCTGGGAGGTGCACGGCGAGCTGGGCACCTCGCACGCGTACGTGGTGGCGCACGGGGTGCACACCGAGCCGGCCCGCCGGCAGGGCCTGCTGGGCGCGGACCTGGTCAGGGACGGCGAGGTGTGGCGGGTCGCGCGGATCCTGCCGGGGGAGTCCTCCGACCCCCGGGCGCACTCGCCGCTGGCCGCCCCGGGCGCGGCCGTCCGCCCCGGGGACGCGGTGCTGGCGGTCAACGGCCGCCCGGTGGACCCGGTGACCGGCCCGGCGCCGCTGCTGGCCGGCACCGCCGGGCAGCCGGTCGAGCTGACGGTGGCCGGCAAGGACGGCACCGACCAGCGGCACCCGGTGGTGGTCCCGCTCGCCGACGACGAGGCGCTGCGCTACCACGACTGGGTGGCCGGGCGGCGGGCCGCCGTCCGGGAGCTGTCCGACGGCCGGCTCGGCTATCTGCACATCCCCGACATGCAGACCACCGGCTGGGCGCAGATCCACCGCGACCTGCGGGCGGAGATGGCCAGGGAGGGCGTGGTCGTCGACATCCGGGGCAACCGGGGCGGGCACACCTCGCAGCTGGTGGTCGAGAAGCTGGCGCGGCGGATCATCGGCTGGGGCGTGGGCAGGGACGTCGCCAATCCCGCGCCGTACCCGGAGGACGCGCCGCGCGGTCCGGTCGTCGCGCTGGCGGACGAGTACTCGGGCTCGGACGGCGACATCGTCAACGCGGCGATCCAGGCGCTGGGGATCGGCCCGGTGGTCGGCACCCGCACCTGGGGCGGGGTGATCGGCATCGACAGCCGCTACTCGCTGGTGGACGGGACCCTGGTGACCCAGCCCAAGTACGCGTTCTGGTCGGAGCGGCTCGGCTGGGGCCTGGAGAACCACGGGGTGGACCCGGACGTGGAGGTGCCGTTCCCGCCGCACGCCTGGGCGGCGGGGGAGGACCCGCAGCTCGCCGAGGGGGTGCGGATCGCCCTGGCGGCGCTCGCGGAGCGGCCGGCCAAGACCCCGCCGGCGCTGCCCTGGGAGCGTTAGCGGCGGTCCGACGGCGGTGGGAGGCCGGGCCCCGGGTCCGGCCTCCCGCTCCGGGGATGCCGTCGCCGTGCGCGTGCTGCGGCGGCAGCACCTGCGCGAGTACCGGCGGGCGGCGGCGGGGCTCGGCTAGCATGCCGCCGTACGCTCCCACCAGACCAGCACCAGCATCCCGCGAGGAGATCCCGATGGCCGGCGAGCCGCAGCCCGACTGCCTGTTCTGCAAGATCGTGGCGGGCGAGATCCCGGCCACCGTGGTCCGCAAGACCGACCGGACCCTCGCCTTCCGCGACATCGCCCCGAAGGCCCCGGTGCACGTCCTGGTGGTCCCGCACGCCCACTACCCGAACGCGGCCGCGCTGGCCGAGGCGGAGCCCGAGGTCGCCGGCGAACTGCTCGCCGAGGCGGGCCGGGTCGCCGCGGACGAGGGCGTCGAGGACTACCGGCTGATCTTCAACACCGGCGCCGGCGCGGGCCAGACCGTCTTCCACGCGCACGTCCACGTGCTCGGCGGCACGTCGATGACCGAGCGCATGGTCTGAGGGGTGTCCCAGCGCGAACTCGTCGTCCTCGGGACCGCCAGCCAGGTCCCGACCCGGCACCGCAACCACAACGGCTACCTGCTGCGCTGGGACGGCGAGGGCCTGCTGTTCGACCCCGGCGAGGGGACCCAGCGGCAGATGCTGCGCGCCGGGGTCTCGGCCACCCAGCTCACCCGGATCGCCGTCACTCACTTCCACGGCGACCACAGCCTGGGCCTGGCCGGGGTGATCCAGCGGATCAACCTGGACCGGGTCCCGCACCCGGTGGACGTCTACTTCCCCGCCTCCGGCGAGGTGTACTTCGAGCGGCTGCGGCACGCCACCGCCTTCCACGAGACGGCCGTGCTGCGGCCCCGCCCGATCGAGGAGCCGGGCCCGCTGCCCGCGCCCGGCGCCCGCTTCGCGCTGGAGGCGGTCCGGCTCTCGCACCCGGTCGAGTCCTTCGGCTACCGGCTGAGCGAGCCGGACGGCCGCCGGCTGGTGCCCGAACGGTTGGCCGCCCTGGGCATCGCCGGCCCCGACACCGGCCGGCTCCAGCACCAGGGCGCGATCGAGGTGGACGGCCGGCGGGTCACCCTGGAGGAGGTCAGCGAGCCCCGGCCCGGGCAGCGGTTCGCCTTCGTCATGGACACCCGGCTCTGCGAGGGCGTGTACGAGCTCGCCGAGCGCGCCGACCTGCTGGTCGTCGAGGCCACCTTCTCCGACGCCGACGCCGGGCTCGCCGAGGACCACGGCCACCTCACCGCCGGCCAGGCCGCCAAGGTCGCCGCCGAGGCGGGTGTCCGCACCCTGGTGCTGACCCACTTCTCGCAGCGCTACCCCGACCTCGGCCAGCACCTCGCCGACGCCCGCAAGCATTTCGACGGCCCGATCGTGCTTGCCGAGGACCTCGCCCGGGTACCAGTACCGCCCCGGCACAAGTGAGGCGCCCACCCGTCAGGGCCGCGGTGAACAGCGTGGAAAACCGCTCGCGCCGCCCGGCGTTCTGCCGCAGCATCGTCGGGTGCGGCCCCGCCGCCCGCCGCAGCGATCACGTGCGCGGCGTACCCTGGTGCCCCGGAAGGACCGAGCGGCACACGAGACACGGATGGGATGAGGCAGGCCCCAGCGCCGACCTATGAGTGACACATCGCAGACCCGTTCCAACGGACAGCCGCGCCACGAACCGGCCGAGGACGGCCGCGTCAGCGCCCGGATCGTCATCCCCGAGAAGCATCCGATGGTCACCCTGCTCGGCGCCGCCGACTCGCTGCTGCGAGTGATCGAGCAGGGCTTCCCCGCCGCCGACATCCATGTCCGGGGCAACGAGGTGACCGCGACCGGCGAGCGCGCCGAGGTCGCCCTCGTCAAGCAGCTGTTCAGCGAGATGATGCTGGTGCTGCGCACCGGCCAACCCCTCACGGAGGACTCCGTGGAGCGTTCCATCGCCATGATCCGCAGTGCCGTCGACGACCCGGACAGCCCGGCGCCGTCGAAGGTGTTCACCGCGAACATCCTGTCCAACCGGGGCCGGACCATCCGTCCGAAGACCCTCAACCAGCAGCGCTACGTCGACGCCATCGACAAGCACACGATCGTCTTCGGCCTCGGCCCGGCCGGCACCGGCAAGACCTACCTCGCGATGGCCAAGGCCGTCCAGGCCCTCCAGGCCAAGGAGGTCAACCGGATCATCCTGACCCGCCCGGCCGTCGAGGCGGGCGAGCGGCTCGGCTTCCTGCCCGGCACCCTCTACGAGAAGATCGACCCGTACCTGCGGCCGCTGTACGACGCGCTGCACGACATGATGGACCCCGACTCCATCCCGCGGCTGATGGCCGCCGGGACCATCGAGGTCGCGCCGCTCGCCTACATGCGCGGCCGCACCCTCAACGACGCCTTCATCATCCTCGACGAGGCCCAGAACACCTCGCCCGAGCAGATGAAGATGTTCCTCACCCGCCTCGGGTTCAACTCCCGGGTGGTCGTCACCGGCGACACCAGCCAGATCGACCTCCCGGGCGGCACCCGCAGCGGCCTCAAGGTCGTCCAGGAGATCCTGGTCGACGTGCCCGACATCCACTTCTCCGTCCTCACCAGCACCGATGTGGTCCGCCACAAGCTGGTCGGCCGGATCGTGGACGCGTACGAGCGCTGGGACGCCCGCCAGGAGGCCCAGGAGACCGAGGAGCGCCGCCCCCCGGTCAAGCCCGCCCAGCGGCGCGGCTCACGCGCACCCCGACAGTCCCATCGCACCGAAAGCTGAGTAACCAGCCCGTCATGTCGATCGACATCGCCAATGAGTCCGGCTGGGACGTCGACGAGGAGTCCGTCCTCGCCGTCGCCCGCTACGCCCTGGACAAGATGCGGATCCACCCGCAGTCCGAACTGTCCGTGATCCTCGTGGACGGGGCGGCGATGGAGGAGCTGCACATCCAGTGGATGGACCTCCCGGGCCCCACGGACGTGATGTCCTTCCCCATGGACGAGCTGCGCCCCGGCAAGGAGGGCGAGGAGCTGCCGCAGGGGCTGCTCGGCGACATCGTGCTCTGCCCCGAGGTCGCCGAGCAGCAGGGCAAGGCGGCCCCGTCCAAGCACTCGATGGACGAGGAGCTGCAGCTGCTCACCGTGCACGGTGTGCTGCACGTGCTCGGCTACGACCACGAGGAGCCGGACGAGGAGGAGGAGATGTTCGGCCTCCAGAAGGCGATCCTCGACGGCTGGCGGGCCGAGCGGGGCCTCGGCGGCATCTCCCCGGCCCCCACCACCCACTGAGCGCGGAGCCCGAACCCCTGTGAGTGGTGAAAGTACGAGCTTCATCCTCGGCGCGGTCGCGCTGGTCGTGCTCGGCTGGCTGGCCGCGTGCGCCGAGGCGGGCATCTCCCGGGTGTCCCGGTTCCGGGCCGAGGAAGCGGTCCGGTCCGGGCGCAGGGGCTCGGCCCGGCTGCTGGCGCTGGCCTCCGACCCGATCCGCTACCTCAACCTGGCCACCCTGATCCGGGTGGCCAGCGAGATGGCGGCGGCGGTGCTGGTCACCGTGGTGTGCGTGCGCAACATCGACACGACCTGGCAGGCCGTGCTGCTGGCGTTCGGCGTGATGGTGCTGGTGTCCTTCGTGGCGGTGGGGGTCTCCCCGCGCACGATCGGCCGCCAGCACCCCCTCACCACCGCCACCGCGGCCTCCTTCGTGCTGCTGCCGCTGGCCCGGATCCTCGGCCCGATCCCGAGGCTGCTGATCCTGCTCGGCAACGCCCTCACGCCCGGCAAGGGCTACCGGGAGGGCCCGTTCGCCTCCGAGGCGGAGCTGCGGGCCCTGGTCGACCTGGCCGAGAAGAACGACGTCATCGAGGACGAGGAGCGCCGGATGGTGCACTCCGTCTTCGAGCTGGGCGACACCATCGTCCGCGAGGTGATGGTGCCGCGCACCGACCTGGTGATGATCGAGCGGCACAAGACCGTCCGCCAGGCGCTGACCCTGGCGCTGCGCTCGGGCTTCTCGCGGATCCCGGTGGTCGGCGACAACGAGGACGACGTGGTCGGCATCGTCTACCTCAAGGACCTGGTGCGCCGCACCCACATCAACCGGGACTCCGAGTCGGACGAGGTCGGCGCCGTGATGCGCCCGGCGGTGTTCGTCCCGGACTCCAAGCCCGCCACCGACCTGCTGCGCGAGATGCAGCAGATGCGCTCGCACGTGGCGATCGTGATCGACGAGTACGGCGGCACGGCCGGCCTGGTCACCATCGAGGACATCCTGGAGGAGATCGTCGGTGAGATCACCGACGAGTACGACCGGGAGATCGCCCCGGTGGAGGACCTCGGGGACGGCTCCTACCGGATCACCGCCCGGCTGCTGGTCGAGGACCTGGGCGAGCTGTTCGGGATCGAGCTGGAGGACGAGGACGTCGAGACGGTGGGCGGCCTGCTGGCCAAGCACCTGGGCCGGGTGCCGATCCCCGGCTCCTCCTGCGCGATCCCGCTCCCCGAGGAGGTCCCGGGCGGTCTGACCGCCATCCGCCTCACCGCCGAGAGCTCCGCCGGCCGCCGCAACCGTATCGGCTCCGTCGTCGCCGCCCCGGTACGGGCGGCGGAGGACCCGGCCCCCGGGGCCGACGAGTAGCGTTCGGTACGTGTCACGAGTCGTGCTTCTTCCGGACGGCGACGGCCATCGCGACGCCGACCGTCGCGATGGCCGCGCAGGCACTCGCGTGCACCGGGAGGCCCGACAGCAACAGCGACACGGCCACGCCGACGCAGACGACGGCCAGGGCGCTCGCGGCCCACTGGGCTGCGGTGGAGAGCCTCCGCAGACGGACGGCCCGCCGCCGTTCGCGTTCGGTGCACGTGGTGCACGGGGCGCGGCGGCCGGGGCGAGGCGTCGGTGTGGTGGTGGTCATCGGTTCCTCACTCGTCTCGTTCGTCAGTGCGACGGGTTTCGAGGTGGTGCGGTGCCCCGGGGGAGTGCGGGATGTCAGCGGGGCCCGCGTTGTTGGTCGAGGCTGCGCCTGATTGCCCGGATGTCCGGCAGGTCCTTCGGGCGGCGAAGGATGAGCTTGTAGGCGAGGACTTCGGTCAGGGGGGCGAATCGCAGCCCGCCGATGACCTCGGCATTGTCGATCAGGTCGTCGGGATCCCAGGCCGGGGAGATCCATCGCCGGAAGACGTTGATCCGGCCGTCGCAGCACCGGAACACTTCGTCGCCCGTGAAGCCTCCGCTGCCGCGAACCCCGAGCCGGCTCACGGCCCCCCAGGCCGCGCCCCGGGCCACCAGGTCGAGATCGCCGAGGTTCGTTCGGAGGCCGTGGGCGAGGAGCGGACCGCTGCCGAAGATCACGAAGTCGTCGGGCGGCAGTCGGAGTGTGAGGAGCTCCCGTACGAGTGGATGGGTCAGGACGACGTCGGCGCTCTGTTCGTGCACTGGTCGTCCCTTCGTGACGGGAGGCTCACGGATCCGTCAGGGGGAGGCCGTCAGCTCGCCCCTGGCGATACTGCGCAGGGCCTCGAGGTCTTCGATGATTGTCGCCTGACGGCCGGTGCTCACGACCTCGCGCCCCTTCAGGGCGCGGATCACCTGGACCACCGATTCTCGGGACGCTCCGACGACATCGGCCAGCTCACGTTGACTGAGCTGTACGGCGAATCGTCCGTCGATCACGGTCCCGGCGCCCTTGGCCTCGAACTCGACGAGCACCTTGGCGAGGCGCTGCTCGACACCGAGGAACGAATCGACGCTCTTCCGGGTGGCCTCCTCGAGTCTCTCCTCGGCGGCCACCAACTGCGCGTGCATGGCGCGCGGGTGGTCGTAGAGGAACTGTAGCCACAGGCCTGCCGGAAGGTGGAGGGCGTCGACCTCGGTCATGGCGAAGACGCTCGCGGACCGGGGGCGATGCCGGGCAGCGGCCATCTCGCCGACCATTTCGCCGGCGCCGCGGATGGCGACGATCCGCGCCGGACTCCCGGTCTGAACCCGCACCAGCCCCTTGCGGATGAGCAGAGCGAACTTGGTCTCCTCCCCTTCGCCGAAGAGGACGCTGTTGACGGTGTAGGAGATCGGATTGCCGATCTCCTCCAGCACCTGCAGCTCCTCCGAGGAGAGAAGAGGGGTGCCGATCATGGAGGTGTTGTTATCCACACTTGAAAGTGTAGAACTGCACTCAGGTGAGTGCAAGTATCTGCCCTTCGGTGAATCGGGTGAGTCGTCGCCCGGTCCGCAGGACGGGCGCGCGCCGTGCCCGCCCGGCCCCCGGGGCCGACGAGTAGCGTTCGGGTACGTCCGGGGCGACGATGGGGGCATGAGTCACCAACTTCGCGCGGAGTACGGCCCGCAGGGGGCGGCGGGCGGGGTGAAGGTCTGGCACGTCGTGCGGGAGGGGGATCCGGCCGTGGCGCTGTGCGGCCGGACCATGCCCGTCGAGGCGGAGACCCGGCCGGAGCAGGAGTGGGGGACCGGGCTCCGGTGCTGTCAGCAGTGCGGTTCGCTGTACATGCACGAGGTGCCGCACATGCAGGGGAGCCATCCCTACAGCTAGGCGGGCCCGGGCCCGACAACCAACAGCCAGGCGCTACGACCGAGTCGGAGGTCGCCATGAAGCTGCAGGACGAATTGCCCGTCGACCACAGACTGGTGCTGGTGTGGCGGATCGGGGCGGGGCTCGGCGGGGTGTTCCTGATCGTGTTCGGCTGCCTGGGGCTGGCCGACCACCCGGGATTCCTGTCCACCGAGGGCAACGAGATCGCCGGCATGTCCACCAACGGCGCGCTGAGCGTCCTGTCCATCGTGATGGGCGGGGTGCTGGTGGTCGCCGCGGTCATCGGCGGCAATGTCGCCGCCAATGTGAACATGGCGGTCGGCGTGCTGTTCGTGCTGTCCGGGTTCTACGGGCTGACCGTGCTCGGCCGCTCGGACGCCAACATCCTGAACTTCGGGATCCGCAACGTGGTCTTCGCCTTCGCCTTCGGCGTGGTGATCACCACCTTCGGGATGTACGGACGGGTCAGCAGCCACCTGCCGCACGACAACCCGTACTGGCGCAAGCGGGCGGCGGACGAGGTGCCGATGCCCAACGGTCCCAAGACCTTCGTGAAGGTGATCCGGCCCGGTCCGCCCAACCCGGTCGGCCACTGAGGGCCCCGGTCGGCGGGGCCTATGCTCCTGGGCATGAGTGACATCGTCGAGCTGGACCCCGAAGACAAGAAGATCATCACCCTGGCCCGCTCCGCCCGCGCCCGCAACGGCGTCCCGGAGGGGGCCGCGGTGCGTGACGAGACCGGCCGGACGTACGTGGCCGGGACGGTCGCGCTGGAGTCGCTGCGGCTGAGCGCGGTGCAGACGGCGGTGGCGATGGCGGTGGCCAGCGGTGCGAAGTCGCTGGAGGCGGCGGCCGTGGTGTCCGAGGCGGAGCAGCCCGCCGAGGCCGATCTGGCGGCGGTGCGGGACCTCGGCGGCGCGGGCACCCCGCTGCTGCTGGCCGGGCCGGACGGGGTGCTGCGGGTCTCGGTCGAGGCCCGCTGAGCGCTCGCGGCGCGGCCGGTGCCCGGGGTTCGCGCCCCGGGCACCCGTGCGTTCGGGCACCCCAGGACCGGGCGGATAATCTCACCGGGGACGGGTGGGGAATCCGCACGGTGAGGGGGCTGGGCGATGGGGCCGTACGCGTTCTTCGCGGGACTGCTGCTGGGCGTGATGGGCATGGGCAAGTGGCAGGAGACCGGCTCGCCGTTCTGGCTCTGGGGCTCCGTCTCCTTCCTGCTGATCGTCCTCGGCTGGGGGCTGGGCTCGCTGTTCGGCGGGAAGAAATGACCGGCCCGGACGCCGGTGGCGGTCCCCTCGCGGGTGATCAGGGAGAATGGGGTCCATGAGTGCCCCTTCCTCCTCGTACCGCTCCGGCTTCGCGTGTTTCGTCGGCCGGCCCAACGCGGGCAAGTCGACCCTGACCAACGCTCTGGTGGGGACGAAGGTCGCGATCACCTCCGACCGCCCGCAGACCACCCGGCACACCGTCCGCGGCATCGTGCACCGCCCGGACGCCCAGCTGGTGCTGGTCGACACCCCCGGCCTGCACAAGCCGCGCACCCTGCTCGGCGAGCGCCTCAACGACCTGGTCCGCAGCACCTGGGCCGAGGTCGACGTGATCGGCTTCTGCCTGCCCGCCGACCAGAAGCTCGGCCCCGGCGACAAGTTCATCGTCAAGGAACTCGCCGAGATCAAGAAGACCCCCAAGGTCGCCATCGTCACCAAGACCGACCTGGTCGACTCCAAGCGGCTCGCCGAGCAGCTGATCGCCGTCCACCAGCTCGGCGCCGAGCTGGGCATCGAGTGGGCCGAGATCATCCCGGTCTCGGCGGTCGGCGAGAAGCAGGTGGACCTGGTCGCCGAGCTGATCACCAAGCTGCTCCCGGAGGGCATGCCGCTCTACCCGGACGGCGACCTCACCGACGAGCCCGAGCAGATCATGGTGGCCGAGCTGATCCGCGAGGCCGCCCTGGAGGGCGTCCGCGACGAGCTTCCGCACTCGCTGGCCGTCGTGGTCGAGGAGATGCTGCCGCGCGAGGGCCGCCCGGCCGACCGGCCGCTGCTCGACATCCACGCCAATGTGTACATCGAGCGGCAGAGCCAGAAGGCGATCGTCATCGGCGCCAAGGGTGCCCGGCTCAAGCACGTCGGCACCACCGCCCGCAAGCACATCGAGGCGCTGCTCGGCACCCCGGTCTACCTGGACCTGCACGTCAAGGTGGCCAAGGACTGGCAGCGGGACCCGAAGCAGCTGCGCAAGCTCGGGTTCTGATCGACGGCGGGCTCCGACCGACGGAAGGTTCCGATCGACGGAGGGCTCCGGCCGACGGCGGGGCGGGGCGGCGAGGGGGCGGGGATGAAGCTGAACACGCGCGAGTGGGGCACCGGCGACCGGGTGGCCCTGCTGGTCCACGGGATCATGTCCGACCACCGCAGCTGGCGGTCGGTCGGCCCGGCGCTGGCCGGGCGCGGCTACCGGGTGATCGCGGTCGACCTGCGCGGCCACGGCGCCAGCCCGCGCGGGGAGGGCGCCGCCCCGGTGGACCGCTACGGGCCCGAGCACTACGCCCAGGACCTGGTGGACACCCTGCCGGCGGGCGCGGACCTCGCGATCGGCCACTCCCTCGGCGCCCTGACCCTGCTGCACGCGGTGGACCGGCTCCGGCCGGCCCGGGCCGTCTACTCCGACCCGGCCTGGCGGTTCGCCCGGCCCGGCCTCTTCGACCCGGCCGTGTTCACCCAGTTCAAGGCGGCCACCCGGGAGCAGATCGGCGTGCTCAGCCCGCGCTGGGCCGCGGCGGACGTCGAGGTCGAGCTGGCCACCCTCGCCGCCTGGGACCCGGACACCGCGCTCGCCCTCTCCGCCCTCGCGGACCGGGCCGCGCTGCCCGGCGCCCCGGTGGTGCCGTCCCTGGTGCAGCTGGCCGACAACAGCTGGCTGATCGGGCCCGAGGACGCCGCGACGCTGCGCGGCCTGGGCTACGAGGTCCGTACGGTGCCCGGCGCCGGGCACACCATCCACCGGGACGACCTCCCGGGCTTCCTGGCCTCGCTCGACGGCTGGTTGTGACGCCTGGCTGTGACGCCTGGCTGTGACGCCCGGCCGTGGCAGCTGGGAGGGGCCGGTCAGGCGCCCTCGCGCAGGACCAGCGAGACCAGCTCCCGCTGGGACTCGGTGAGCTTGGGGTCCGCGCAGTGCACCGTGCGCCCGTCGACGGTGATCGCGTAGTGGTAGCCGTCCGGCACCCCGTAGGAGGGCGCGCGCAACCCGCCCGCGACGGCCTCGCGGGCGAGCGCGTGCACATGCGGGGCGTCCACCCGCTCGGTGGTGTCGAGCTCAGCGCGGCGGACGTGTCCCGCGAGGCCGCCGGTCCGGGTCACCTGGATACGCATGGTGTCCATGGTGCTACCCAGGGATGGCGTTTGCCGGTGTTTTTCCGGACCTTGACCCAATCGCCACTCAGGTCGGGCTGATGCCGACCTTCGCCCAGGACGCGGTCACCGTGTCCGCGACCTCCGGCTCCGGGTAGCGGGCCTTCGCGGCCGCCACGGTGGCCCGGGCGAAGGCCGTGAAGTCGGCGTCGGCGGGCAGCCGCCGACCGGTCAGCGCGTCGTACCAGATCTGGCCCGCGCGCTCCCAGGACCGGCCGCCGAGCGCGGTGGCGAGCAGGTAGAACGCGTGGTTGGGGATGCCCGAGTTGATGTGCACGCCGCCGTTGTCCTGGCCGGTGCGCACATAGTCGCGCATGTGCGCGGGCTGGGGGTCCTTGCCGAGCCGGGGGTCGTCGTACGCGGTGCCGGGCTCCTTCATCGAGCGCAGCGCCACGCCCTGCACCCCGGGGGCGAGCAGTCCGGCGCCGATCAGCCAGTCCGCGTCGGCGGCGTCCTGGAGCAGCGCGTACTGCTTGACCAGGGAGCCGAAGACGTCGGAGACCGACTCGTTGAGCGCGCCCGGCTGGTCCCGGTACTCCAGGCCCGCGGTGAACTGGGTGACGCCATGGGCGAGCTCGTGGCCGATGACGTCGATGCAGGCGGTGAAGTCGCCGAACACCTCGCCGTCGCCGTCGCCGAAGACCATCCGCCGGCCGTCCCAGAAGGCGTTGTCGTAGTCCTGGCCGTAGTGGACGGTGGCGTCCAGGCGCAGCCCCTGGTCGTCGATGGAGTGCCGGCCGTAGACGGTGGAGAACAGGGTCCAGGTCGCGCCGAGGCCGTCGTAGGCGTGGTTGACGGACTGGTCCGGGACGGCGCCCTCGCCCTCCCGGCGGACGGTGCGGCCGGGCAGGCGCTCGCGGTGCGCGGCGTCGGAGATCACCCGCTCCAGCCGGTCGGCGGTGGCGGCCCGGTCCGGCAGGGCGGCGGTGAGCCGCGCGGCCCGGTGCGCGGCGTCGAGGGCGAGGGAGCGGGCGGCGGGCTCGTGACCGTCCTCGGCGAGGCGGCCCAGGACGTACGGCGGAACGATCGCGCAGAGCGTCGGTTCGGCTGTCATGTGGCCCAGGGTGAGGCATTGATGACGTGTTGTCACTGGCGCGGACAGGATTGCGCGCCGCCCGGGCCGGGCCGCGCGCCGCCGGGGGAGCCGTCTCAAGGGGTGGGAAGACCGCCCGGGCCGCTTCGGGGTCGTGCGGCGCTGGGTTAGGCTGGTTCGCATCATGCGCATCGGGCTGCTTCTTCTTAGCTGCCGCGTCGAGGGCCTGTAGTCCATCAGGGGCCGGCTTCCCTCGCCGCGGGGACTGTGCTGCGCGCTGATTTCGGGCGATCCGAGAGCGGGTCGTGAGCGGCAGCAGGCCGGCCGAGTCGGGTGACACCTCACCCCGACCCGCCCGCACCACGCATCACAGGAAGCCGAGACTCACCTCCATGACCGAGCAGAGTTCCGCCGCGCCCATCCCTGCCGCTCGCGCCTTCGTCGACCGTCCGACCCCGATCACCGCCGCCTCGGTACGCCAGCAGCCGTCCGGGATGCGGCACGGCCGCTACCTGCCGTTCGGCGCCGTCGACCTGCCGGACCGCACCTGGCCGAACCAGGTGATCACCAAGGCGCCGCGCTGGCTGTCCACCGACCTGCGGGACGGCAACCAGGCGCTGATCGACCCGATGTCCCCGGCCCGCAAGCGCAAGATGTTCGACCTGCTGGTGGCGATGGGCTACAAGGAGATCGAGGTCGGCTTCCCGTCGTCCGGGGCCACCGACCACGCCTTCGTGCGCTCGCTGATCGAGGAGGGGGCGATCCCGGAGGACGTCACCATCTCGGTGCTGACCCAGGCGCGCGAGGAGCTGATCGAGAAGACCGTCGAGTCGCTGGTCGGGGCGCCGCGGGCGACCGTGCACCTGTACAACGCGACCGCGCCGCTGTTCCGCCGGGTGGTGTTCCGCAACGACCGGGCGGCCACGAAGGCGATCGCCGTCGACGGCACCCGGCTGGTGATGGAGTACGCGGAGAAGCTGCTGGGCGACGACACCGCCTTCGGCTACCAGTACTCGCCGGAGATCTTCGTCGACACCGAGCTGGACTTCGCGCTGGAGGTCTGCGAGGCGGTGATGGACGTCTGGCAGCCGGGCGAGGGCCGCGAGATCATCCTGAACCTGCCGGCCACCATCGAGCGGGCCACCCCGAACGTCCAGGCCGACCAGTTCGAGTGGATGTCGCGCCACCTGTCGCGCCGCGAGTTCGTCTGCCTGTCGGTGCACCCGCACAACGACCGGGGCACCGCGGTGGCCTCCGCCGAACTGGCCTACATGGCCGGCGCCGACCGGATCGAGGGCTGTCTGTTCGGGCAGGGCGAGCGGACCGGCAACGTCGACCTGGTGACCCTGGGCATGAACCTGTTCTCGCAGGGCATCGACCCGCAGATCGACTTCTCCGACATCGACGAGGTCCGCCGCACCGCCGAGTACTGCAACCAGATGGAGGTGCACCCGCGCCACCCGTACGCCGGCGACCTGGTGTACACCTCCTTCTCCGGCTCCCACCAGGACGCCATCAAGAAGGGCTTCGACGCCCTGGAGGCGGACGCCGCCGCCGCGGGCGTGCCGGTCGAGCAGCACACCTGGGGCGTGCCGTACCTGCCGATCGACCCGAAGGACGTCGGCCGCACCTACGAGGCGGTCATCCGGGTCAACAGCCAGTCCGGCAAGGGCGGTGTGGCGTACGTCCTGAAGAACGACCACAAGCTGGACCTGCCGCGCCGGATGCAGATCGAGTTCTCCCGGATCATCCAGGCCAAGACCGACGCCGAGGGCGGCGAGGTCACCCCGGCCGAGATCTGGCGGGTCTTCGAGGACGAGTACCTGCCGACCACGGGCAACCCGTGGGGCCGGATCTCGCTGACCGGTTCGCGCACCCTGACCACCGAGGACGGCCGGGACGCGCTGACCGCCCACGCGGTGGTGGACGGGGCGACGGTCAGCCTGGCCGGTACCGGCAACGGCCCGGTCTCGGCCTTCGCGGACGCGCTGGCGCAGATCGGCGTGGACGTCCGGGTGCTGGACTACGCGGAGCACGCGCTGAGCGAGGGCGGCGACGCCCAGGCCGCCGCCTACGTGGAGTGCGCGGTGGACGGCCGGGTGCTGTGGGGCGTCGGGATCGACAGCAACACCGTGCTGGCCTCGCTGAAGGCGATGATCAGCGCTGTCAACCGGGCGCAGCGCGGTTAGTTCGTACGGGTAAAAGTTGTCGGGCCGTCCCCTGTGGGGCGGCCCGGCGGCGTTCCCGGACGTCGCGGGGCGGTCGTCCGGCCGGGGGCGCTCCGCCTGTGTCCTGCGCCACATTTTTTGTCGGATCGGGCCGTTCGAGGTACTGACACGTGTCGGCAACCGTGGCAACATCGTCCCACCGGTAAGCCGGGTCGGTGGGACGGCCCGGTGGCCGGTCGCGTGACCTGCCCATTGTTGTGCAGGCCGCCTGCCATGTCTGGGGAGTGGCGCCGTGACAGGGATGTGGGGTGTTCGCCCGCGGTGGCGGACTGATGTTCTCGGTGACTTCTTCTGCCCGGGCTGCGGCGGGGACCGCAACTACCGCCGGCAACACGGCCGGCGGTGGCTGCGGCTGCTGGGGACCCCGGTGCTTCCGCTCGGACCGGTGATCGGCAGCGTGCAGTGCACCAGCTGCCACGGCCGGTTCGGGGTGGAGAGCCTGGAGCAGCCCACCTGCGTGCGCCTGGGCGGGATGCTGCGCGACGCGCAGTACACCGTCGCGCTGGCGATGCTGGCGGCCGGCGGCACCGCCCACCGCGCGGCCCGCGAGGCGGCCTGCGGGACGGTCCGGGACGCCGGGTTCGAGGACTGCGGCGAGGCGCAGGTGCTGGCCGCACTGGCCGCGCTGTCCGGACTCGGCGGCGAACTGTACGACGCGCACGGCATGTCGGGCGGGCTGGCCGTGGAACTGCACGCGGTTCTGGAGCCGCTGGCCCCGCACCTGGCCCGGCCGGGCCGGGAGCGGCTGCTGCTGCAGGGGGCGGCGATCGCCCTGGCCGACGGCCGGTACCGGCCGCAGGAGCGGGAGGCGCTGGCCGCGATCGGGCGCTGTCTTGACCTGCCGCACGCGCGGGTCGGGGCGCTGCTGGAGGCGGCGACCCGGGCGCCGTACTAGGGCTCCGGTCCGGCCCTCGGTCCTGGTCCTTTCTCCGTCCCCGGTGACCCCTCGGTCCCCTCTCCTGCGGCACCTCCTCTCTCCTGCAGCACCTCCTCCCCCCGACCCCCACCGACCCCCACAACCGGGCCCCTTCCGCCCCCGGCCCCCGGCCGGTGGCATCCCCACGGCCGGGGCCCGCCGTGACCCGCACCGCTCGGCGAGCCCCCACGGCCCCGGTGCGGGCACACGGCTGTCCGCCGCTGGGGGACAATGGTGGGATGTCCACACTGTTCCAGGGCCGCCGCGGCGGTGAGGCGGGCGCATGAGTCTCTTCCGCGACGACGGCGTGGTGCTCCGGGCGCAGAAGCTCGGTGAGGCGGACCGGATCATCACCCTCCTCACCCGCCACCACGGCAAGGTGCGCGCGGTGGCGCGCGGGGTGCGCAAGACCAAGTCGAAGTTCGGCGCGCGCCTGGAGCCGTTCTCGCACGTGGACGTGCAGTTCTTCAGCCGGAACAGCGAGCTGATCGGCCGCGGCCTGCCGCTCTGCACCCAGGTGGAGACGATCGCCCCGTACGGCGGCTCGATCGTCACCGACTACGGCCGGTACACCGCGGGGACGGCCATGCTGGAGACGGCGGAACGGTTCGCCGAGAACGAGGGCCAGCCGGCCGTCCAGCAGTACCTGCTGCTGGTCGGCGGCCTGCGCACGCTGGCGGCCGGGGTGCACGAGTCGCACCTGGTGCTGGACGCCTTCCTGCTGCGCTCGCTCGCGGTCAACGGGTACGGCGCGACCTTCGACGACTGCGCCAAATGCGGCATGGAGGGACCCAACCGGTTCTTCTCGCTCCAGGCCGGTGGCGTGCTCTGCCCGGACTGCCGCGTGCCCGGATGTGCCGTACCCTCCCCTGAGACACTGGTACTGCTCGGCGCGTTGTTGTCAGGGGACTGGCAGACGGCGGACGCCTGCGAGCCGAGGTACTGGCGGGAAGGCAGCGGACTGGTCGCGGCCTATCTGCAGTGGCACCTGGAGCGGGGTATCCGCTCGATGAGATACGTGGAGAAGTGAGCACATGGCAGCGCGACGGCTCTTCGGCGGCGGCAAGCAGAGGGAGTACCTCCCCCCGACCCCGCATCCCAGCGGCGCCCGGCCCCCGAAGATCCCCGGCGAGCTGGTCCCGGGCCATGTCGCGATCGTCATGGACGGCAACGGCCGCTGGGCCAAGGAGCGCGGGCTGCCCCGCACCGAGGGCCACAAGATCGGCGAGTCCGTCGTGCTGGACGTGCTCAAGGGCGCGATCGAGCTCGGCGTGAAGAACATCTCGCTGTACGCGTTCTCCACCGAGAACTGGAAGCGCTCACCCGACGAGGTGAAGTTCCTGATGAACTTCAACCGCGACGTCATCCACCGCCGCCGCGACGAGATGGACGCGATGGGCGTGCGGGTGCGCTGGGCCGGCCGGATGCCGAAGCTGTGGAAGAGCGTCGTCCAGGAGCTCCAGGTCGCCGAGGAGCAGACCAAGGACAACGACGCCGTCACGCTGTACATGTGCGTCAACTACGGCGGCCGGGCCGAGATCGCGGACGCCGCGGCGGCGATCGCGGCCGATGTCGCGGCGGGCCGGCTGGACCCGAAGAAGGTCAACGAGAAGACCCTCACCAAGTACCTGTACCACCCGGACATGCCGGACGTGGACCTGTTCCTGCGCCCCAGCGGCGAGCAGCGGACGTCGAACTTCCTGCTCTGGCAGTCGGCCTACGCCGAGTTCGTGTTCCAGGACGTGCTCTGGCCGGACTTCGACCGCCGGGACCTGTGGCGGGCCTGCGAGCAGTATGCGATGCGCGACCGCCGGTTCGGCGGGGCGATCCCGAACGAGGCGCCGGCCGAGCTGGTCACCGAGGTGCCGGCGCAGCGCTGAGGCGGTGCGGCCTGAGGCGTGCCCGGGTCGAGCCGGAGCGGCGCGCTGTGCGGCGTTCGGTGCGGCGCTGGGTCCGAGCGTGGAGAAGGGCCCGCGGGAGGAGACTCCCGCGGGCCCTTCGGCGTACCGGTGCTCAGACCTTGGCGGCGCACTCCGCGCAGGTGCCGAAGATCTCCAGGGTGTGCGCGATGTCGCTGAACCCGTGCTCGGCGGCGACCGAGTTGGCCCAGCGCTCGACGGCCGGACCCTCGACCTCGACGGTGGCGCCGCACTGGCGGCAGACCAGGTGGTGGTGGTGCCCGCTGCTGCACCGGCGGTAGACGGCCTCACCGTCGGCGGTGCGCAGGACGTCCACCTCGCCGGCGTCGGCGAGCGACTGGAGCGTCCGGTAGACGGTGGTCAGACCGACCGAGTCCCCCCGGTGCTTCAGCATGTCGTGGAGCTCCTGGGCACTGCGGAAGTCCTCGATCTCGTCCAGGACCGCCGAGACGGCGGCGCGCTGCCGGGTCGATCGGGCTCGCGGCGACGGGCCTGCGGTGGTCACCGTGGGTCCTCCTGCTGGTGTGGGCGACTGGCACCTCATTGTGCCAGCCCCGCACTGGGCGCCGGAGTGGTCGTGTCGACCCGCTCCGGGCCGGGCAGTCGGACGTCGCAGACCTGCGGTCCGTTCTCCTGGGTGTCGCGGTGGCGGCGGCGGGCGAGGGGGGCGGCGATCGCGCCGAACACCGCGAACACGACGATGGCCAGCAGCACGATGGCCGGGCCGGAGGGCACGTCCAGCTGGTAGGAGCCGGTGACACCGGCCAGGGCGACGAGCACGCCGACCGCGATCGAGCCGGCCTGGGTGGCGGCGAAGGAGCGGGTGAGCTGCTGGGCGGCCGCGACCGGAACCACCATCAGGGCGCTGACCAGCAGCAGGCCGACCACCCGCATGGCGACGGTGACGGTGACCGCGGCCATCACCGCGAGCAGCAGGTTGAGCAGGCGCACCGGGACGCCGGTGACCCGGGCGAAGTCCTCGTCCTGGCAGATCGCGAACAGCTGGCGGCGCAGGCCCAGGGTGACGGCGACGACGACGGCGCCGAGCGCGCCGATGGTGGCCAGGTCGGCGGGGGAGACGGTCAGGATGGAGCCCCAGAGGTAGCTCTCCAGCGAACCGGCGCCGGCCTGGGCGGACTTGGAGACCAGCAGCTTGCCGCAGGCCATGCCGCCGTAGAAGAGCATCGCGAGAGCGATGTCACCGCGCTGGTTGCCGCGCGCGCGGACCAGTTCCATGGTGACGGCGCCGAGCACGCAGACCGCCACGGCCATCCAGACCGGGCTGGTCTGGAAGATGAAGCCGAGGCCGACGCCGGTCATCGCGACGTGGCCCATGCCGTCGCCCATCAGTGCCTGGCGCCGCTGCACCAGGTAGATGCCGACGGCGGGGGCGGTGATGCCGACCAGTACGGCGGCGATCAGCGCCCGCTGCATGAAGTCGTAGCTGAGCATCTCGGTCATGACAGCAGTCCCCGGGGTCGGTCGTGTTCGTGGCCGTGGTCGGCGTGCGGATGGACGTGGTCGTGCCCCGGCAGGGCGTGCAGACCGGTGTTGGGAACGGGCGGGCCGTCGTGCGCGACGCAGCCGTCGCGCAGCACCACGGCCCGGTCGATCAACGGCTCCAGCGGCCCGAGTTCGTGCAGCACCAGCAGCACGGCGGCGCCGCGCGCGACCTCGGCGCGCAGGGTGTCGGCGAGCACCTGCTGGCTGGCGGCGTCCACTCCGGCCATCGGCTCGTCCATGATCAGCAGATCGGGGGCGCCGGCCAGGGCACGGGCGATCAGCACCCGCTGCTGCTGGCCGCCGGAGAGGTCGGCGACCCCGTCCCGGGCCCGGTCGAGCATGCCGACGGCGGCCAGCGCGCGGTCCACGGCGGCGCGGTCCGCGCGGCGGAACGGCAGCAGCCGGTGCAGGGGCAGCCGGCCGGTGGAGACGACCTCCCGGACGGTGGCCGGGACACCGGAGGCGGCGGTGGTGCGCTGCGGCACGTAGCCGATCCGGTGCCAGGCACGGAACCGGGCGAGCGGGGTGCCGAACAATTCGAGCGTGCCGCGCTCCAGCGGGACGGCCCCGGTGACGGCCTTGACGGTGGTGGACTTGCCGGAGCCGTTGGCGCCGAGCAGGGCGACCACCTCGCCGGGGCGGACGGTGAGGTCGACGCCGCGCAGCACCGGCCGTCCGCCGCGCGAGGCGACGGCGTCGTGGAGGCGGACGGCCGGGGGTGCCGGTGGTGCCAGGGGTGCCGGGGAGGTCATATCGGTGGTCCCGTCAGCTGGTGGGTGCGGCGGTTGCGGGCGCGGCCGGCGCGTCGGTGCCGAGGGCGGTCCGCAGGTTGGCCAGGTTCTGCCGCATGACCGAGAGGTAGTCGTCCTTGGCCGGGTCCTTGACACCCTCCAGCGGGTCGAGGACGGCGGTCCTGAGTCCGAGGTCCTTGGCAACGGTGTCGGCGAGCTTGGGGCTGACCAGGGTCTCGAAGAAGATCGTGGTGACGCCGTTCTCCTTGGCGGCCTTCTGGACGTCGGCGAGGCGGGCCGGGGTGGGCTCGGACTCGGGGTCGACGCCGTTGATGGCGACCTGGGTGAGGCCGTAGGCCCCGGCGAGGTAGCCGAAGGCGGCGTGGCTGGTGACGAAGGTGCGGTTCCGGACGTCCTTCAGTCCGTCCTTGAACTCCTGGTCCAGGGCGGTGAGCCGGCCGACCAGCTCGTCGGTGTTCTTCCGGTAGTCCTCGGCGTGGGCCGGGTCGGCCTTGGCGAACTCGTCGCCGACGCTCCTGGCCACCGCCGCGTAGCGGGTCGGGTCGAGCCAGATGTGCGGATCGCCGGCGGCCCCGTCGTGGTCGTGGCCGTCGTGGCCGTCACCGCTCTGCCCGTCGCCGCCGTGGTCGTGCCCGTCGCCCTCGGCGTGGCCCTCGGCGAGGTGGTGGTCCTCCAGCGGGGCGGCCGCGGTGGCGTCGATCCTGTGCTTGGAGCCGGAGCCGGCGACCGCCTTGTCGACGGTGGGCTGCAGGCCCTTGAGGTAGACGATCGCGTCGGCCTTCTTGACCGCCCCGACCTGCTTGGCGGTGAGTTCGAGGTCGTGCGGCTCGACGCCGGCGGCGGTGAGGTCGGTGACCTTCACGTGCTCGCCGCCGATCCGGTCGGCGAGGAACTCCATCGGGTAGAAGGACGCGACGACGTTCAGCTTGCCTTCCGCGCCCTGGGCGCCGCCACTGCTGCCGCAGGCCGTCAGGGTCAGGCCGGCGGTGAGGGCGGTGGCGGTCAGGGCTATGGCGCCGCGAGTACGTCGTCGGATCATCATGACAACCATTCTCAGATTAGATGGAAATGATTGTCAAATCACTCGGACGGGTGAACGGGTGGTGACGGTGAGTGGGCCGGTGCCGGAGATACCGATTTGAACCCCGTACCCATATGGCCGGTAACCTGAGGTATTCGGGTACGCGCAACCAGCCGTGCCCTGACCGTGCCGTACGTACTGAAGAGAGCACTGTGGCAGCCGACAAGATCGAGACGATCGTCAGCCTGAGCAAGCGCCGTGGCTTCGTCTACCCCTGCAGCGAGATCTACGGCGGCACGCGTGCCGCCTGGGACTACGGTCCGCTGGGCGTCGAACTCAAGGAGAACATCAAGCGTCAGTGGTGGCGCGCGATGGTGCAGGCCCGTGAGGACGTCGTCGGACTCGACTCGTCGGTGATCCTGGCCCGTGAGGTCTGGGAGGCGTCCGGCCACGTCAAGACCTTCAACGACCCGCTGACCGAGTGCCTCTCCTGCCACAAGCGCCACCGGGCCGACCACCTGGAGGAGAAGTACGAGGCCAAGCACGGCTTCCCGCCGCCGAACGGCCTCCAGGACGTCAACTGCCCGGACTGCGGTGTCAAGGGCCAGTTCACCGAGCCCAAGGACTTCTCGGGCATGCTGAAGACCCACCTCGGCGTCACCGAGGAGGCGAGCGGCCTGGCCTACCTGCGCCCGGAGACCGCCCAGGGCATCTTCACCAATTTCAAGGCCGTCCAGACCACCTCGCGCAAGAAGCCGCCGTTCGGCATCGCCCAGGTCGGCAAGAGCTTCCGCAACGAGATCACCCCCGGCAACTTCATCTTCCGGACCCGTGAGTTCGAGCAGATGGAGATGGAGTTCTTCGTCAAGCCGGGCGAGGACGAGCAGTGGCACGAGTACTGGCTCCAGCAGCGCTGGGACTGGTACGTCGGCCTCGGCCTGCGCACCGACAACATGCGCCTGTTCGAGCACCCGAAGGAGAAGCTCTCCCACTACGCCAAGCGCACGGTGGACATCGAGTACCGCTTCAACTTCGGCGGCACCGAGTTCTCCGAGCTGGAGGGCATCGCCAACCGCACCGACTACGACCTGACGGTGCACAGCGAGGCCTCCGGCCAGGACCTCAAGTACTTCGACCAGGAGTCCGGCGAGCGGTACTTCCCGTTCGTCATCGAGCCGGCGGCCGGTCTCAACCGCGCCATGCTGGCGTTCCTGATCGACGCCTACTTCGAGGACGAGGCGCCGAACGCCAAGGGCGTCATGGAGAAGCGCGTCGGCATGCGGCTCGACCCGCGACTGGCCCCGGTCAAGGTCGCGGTGCTGCCGCTGTCGCGCAATGCCGACCTCTCGCCGAAGGCCCGCGGCCTGGCCGCCGACCTGCGCACCGCCTGGAACGTCGAGTTCGACGACGCCGGTGCCATCGGCAAGCGCTACCGCCGCCAGGACGAGATCGGCACGCCGTTCTGCGTGACGGTCGACTTCGACACCCTGGAGGACAACGCGGTGACCGTGCGCGAGCGCGACACCATGACGCAGGAGCGCGTCTCGCTCGACCAGGTGAAGTCCTACCTGGCGGCGCGGCTCATCGGCTGCTGACGTCGGCGGGCCCCGGCGCCCGCGGTCTTCCGTGCGAACCCCCGTTCGCCCCGGTTCCCCCGGGGCGGGCGGGGGTTCCGCGTTGAAGGGGGTGCGCTGTTGCGGGGGAAGCCGCGTCGGCGGGTGCTGTTTCCGGAGTTGCCGCTTCGGGGTTCGGTCGCTGTGATGATCGGCTAATCTCCGCTCCGGGCCGCCGGACCGGCCCCAGCTACGGGGAGGTTGGGATGGCAGATCCATGGGCGATCGCGTCGGGTGTCGGCGCCCTGGCTTCGGTCGCGGGGGCCTGGGCGGTCTACCGGGGACAGACCCGGCAGGTGGACTTCGAACTCGCCCGGACGCTCCACCTCGACCTGACGAGCGGTGAAGTGGCGCTGGCCCGCTACGTCCTGGTTGCCTTCCGCCGGGGGCAGCAGCCCTACGGACCCGAGGTGCTCGCGGCCTACTTCACGATGCTGTGGTGCTTCGAGCGCGTCCTCCAGGGCCGACGGTCCATGATCCGGTCGCCGCTCGACCGGGTCCGCCGCAGCTCTCCCGTGCGCTTCCTCGACGAGGCCATCGCCATGCATGTGGCGAGCTGGGAGCGGAACCTGCCGGAGATCCGGCGCCGGTTGATCGAGGCCCTGGCCGAGGTGCACGGCGACGAGCTGCGCGACCGGGGCCTCTCCGCCAAGTTCGAGGCGCTCGCCGGGGCGCTGCGTTCGGCCGGGGTGATGCCGACGCCGGCTCCCGTCGCCCTTCCTCCGCAGGGGGAGTCCGCCCCGGCCTCGTGAGAGGTGGGTGGGGCGGGCGCCGGCCGAGAGGGGCAGACGCCGGTCGGGCGCCGGCCGGGTGGGCCCGGGCTCAGCGGCGGCCCCAGCGGGAGCGGGGGCGGTTGGCCGGGGTGGTGGGGAGACCGGCGGTACGGAGTGCGGCGAGGGTGGTGCGGTGCTGAGCGGGGTCCGCGAGCAGAGGTGTGAGCAGCGCCTCGTAGAGGTCGGTCCGACCGGCCAGCGCGCCGGCCAGCCGGACCAGTTCGGCCGGTGGGCGCAGCGTCGCCAGCTCGCCCAGCAGCAGGGCGGGCAGCGGCGCGGGGAGTGTGGTGGCCAGGGCGGTGAGGTCGCCGGTGGGACGGCCGGCGGCCTGACGCAGCAGGGTCCGGGCGTCGGCGGCGCGGTCCGCCCGGTGGAGGACGGTGGCGAGCGCGGCCAGCTCGGCGGTCGGGGCGGAGCCCCATTCCCAGAGCAGGGTGGCGCCGTCGGCGTGCTGCCCGGCCCGTTCCAACCCGTCGAGCAGGGCCGGCAGGTCGGCGGCGGGGCAGGAGCGCAGCGCGTTGAACAGGTCCCCGGCCTCCTCGGCCAGTCCGGCCCGGCGCAGCTCGGCGAGGGTGGCGGCGGCGTGGTGGGGACTGCCGTGGACGGCGCTGCGGGCGAGGTGGAGGGAGGCGCCGGTCGGTCCCCGGTGGGCGAGTCGGGCGGCCAGCGCGGCGGTGTCCTCCGGGGTGAGGTGCTCGGCGGCCTGGCCGAGGATGTCGGCGGCCTCGGTCGGGGAGGCCTTCCGGTACAGGCCGGTGATGCGCTCGGCGAGGGCGGCGAGCTCACCGGGGGAGCGGTGGCGTGGTGGTGCGGGTGGTGGTGGTGCGGGTGCGGGTGCGGGCCCGGGTGAGGGTTCGGGGCTGGTGGGCGTGGGGTGAATGTCCTGGTGAGCGTCGGTGCGGCCGCCGTCCGGTATGCCGTCCGGGGTGCCCGCGCCGGTTCCGGACCGTTCTCCGCCCCCGACCCGTGGTGACGGCTGCCGCAACTGCTCCTCCAGGGTCTTCAACCGGTCGCTCAGCTCCAGGCAGCGGGCACCCAGCCCTTCGCGCAGCGTCCGCGCCTGGGTCAGCTGCCGCAGCAACTCGCCGTCCACCCGCTGCCGGTCGGGCAGCGACCGGACGGCTTCGGCGAGCCGCCGCTCGCGTTGCACCGCGTACTGTCTGGCACGCAGTAATTCGTCCAACTGGGCTCTGAGTTCGAGAGCGTCCTGCTCGCTCGCACCGATGCCCGCGTCCGGGACGAGGGGCTGTTCCGTGTGCCGTGTACGCATGATCACCGCAACCTGTCCAACTTGACCCTGACGGCCAGTCATCCTGGCGTTGAAATACGGCGCTGAAGTTACGGCAGTGCGTCCACAGTCTTGCGAGTGGTGTCCGGGGGCGCATGGGGCGCACGGATCGCGAGCGACCCGGCGCGCGCTTGCTGTCCGTGCGCCTCCCGGCCGGAGGCGCCGGTCCGGCTCACTGCTCGGTCGCGGCGAGCCGGGCGCGGGCCTCCATGAGGGCGAAGCCGAGCAGGTTCTCGCCGCGCCACTCGGCGGGCCGCTCGGCGCGCTCGTTCTCCGCGCCGAGGCCGATGCCCCAGATCCGGTCGAGCGGGCTGGCCTCCACCAGGACCCGCCGGGCGGTCGACAGCAGGTAGGCGCGGAGCCCGGCGTGGCCGCCGAACTTGGCGACGTTGCCCGTGACGACCAGCTCGAAGCGCCCCGCGCGCCAGACGGCGTCGTCGAAGCCGCGGACCTGGCGGCCCAGTTTCTTCGCCTCGGCCGCGCTCGGTGCGGCCAGGATCAGGGCGAGCGTCCTGCTGTCGTCGAACATCCGGGCCTTGCCCGCCATCATCCAGTGCTCGGCGGTCCGGTACTCGACACCGTCGACGGCGAACGGGTGGTCGGGCCACCACTGGCTCAGCACGCCGGGACCGAACGACCCGTCCCGCTGCGGCTGATGACCCCAGAACAGCAGCCACTTGGCCCGGGCGCCGGCCGCCACGGCCGCGGTCAGGGCGGCCCGGTCGCGGGTGTCGGCAGGATCGATCGTGCGTTCGTCGTTCATATCGTCATGCTGACATAAAGGGATTCGGTGCGGCGAGCGGGTTTTCCGTCGGGTCCTAGGGTTCCGCGGATGTCGGGCCGTGCGGCGCGCCACCGGTGCCGATGTCGCGGGCCTGAAATGAAGGCGGTCCCAGCGCGGTTGTCGGTGGGGCGCCTTCCGCTTTCCTCCAGAGGAGCCGAGATGTCCCAGCCGTCCGAAGCCTCCCCCGCCGTGCGTGAACTCCGCCTGGTGGTCACGGCCGCCGACTACGAGCAGGCGCTGCACTTCTACCGCGACGTCCTCGGGCTTCCCGAACGCGCCGCCTTCGCCTCGCCCGACGGGCGGGTCACCATCCTGGAGGCCGGTCGCGCGACCCTGGAGATCGCCGATCCGGGCCACGCCGACTTCATCGACGAGGTCGAGGTCGGCCGACGCGTCGCCGGCCATCTCCGGGTCGCCTTCCAGGTCGACGACTCCGCCGTCACCACCGCCGAACTCGCCGCCGCCGGTGCCGAGGTGATCGCCGAACCCGTCCGCACCCCCTGGAACTCCCTCAACTCCCGCCTCGAAGCCCCCGGGGGCCTCCAGCTCACCCTCTTCACCGAACTCGGCGAAGGGGGCGAGGTCGGTGAAGGCGGTGAGGTCGGCGCGGGTGGTGAGGTCGGCCAGGCCGGTGGAGGTGGCGCGGTCGGCGACCCGGCGACGGAGTGACCCTCGGTCGTGGTGGGGTGAATCCTTTCCCGGGGTCGGCGCCTCTTATGGACGGCTTCGGTGAGGACCGGGGCGGACGAGGAGGTTGTGACGATGGTCTGGGCGGCTGTGGCGGTCGGTGTGCTGCTGGTCGGGGCGTGCAGCGTGACGGTGCTGCGGAAGTGGGGGCGGCGGCGTGGCTGAGGTGCGGGAGTGGCCGGGGAGTTCGGTGGTGGCCGCGGCGCAGGACGGTGATGTGGAGGCGATCGCCGCGCTGGTCTCGGGGGCGCATCCGCATGTGCGGCGGTTCGCCCGGTCGCTCTGCGCCACGCCGGAGGACGCCGAGGACGCGGCACAGGAGGCGCTGATCATCCTCTACCGCAAGATCGGGATGCTGCGGGCGACCGGGGCGCTCGCCTCGTGGATGTTCCGGATCGTGCGGAACGAGTGCCTGCGGCGGGCGCGTTCGGCGCTGTGGGAGCGTCCGGTGGTCGGGGCGGCGCCGTACCGGTCGGCCGAGGACGAGGTGCTGGGGCGGCTGGAGGCCGGGCGGGTGGCGGAGGCGATCGCGGCGTTGCCGGAGGATCAGCGACGGGTGCTGGTCATGCGGGACGTCCAGGGGCTCAGCGGGCGGATGGTCGCCGATGCGCTGGGGCTGAGCACCGCGGCCATGAAGTCGAGGTTGCACCGGGCGCGGGCGGCGGTCCGGGCGGTCACCGTCGGAGGGGAGTGGTGAAGGGCGGCGCTTCGGGGTACGCCAGCCGGACGGTGGCGGGGCATCTGGTGCGGGGCGGGGTCGGGTTCGGCGCGCTGGTGGGGGCGTTCGTGCTGCTGCCGTTCGCCGGGCCGGTGGCGCTGCTCCTGTTGCCGCTCGGGATGGTCGCCCTGCGCGGGTGTCCGACCTGCTGGGTGATCGGGCTGCTGGAGACGGTGTCGCGGGGGCGGCTGCGGCGTGAGTGTGTCGACGGGCGGTGCGAGCTGCGTCCCGCCGGGGCGGATTAGGCCTGGTCGTGGCCACCCGGAGCGGGTGGCCACGACGGAAGGAGGACCCAGAGCCGGCCGTCAGCCGATGGAGCGGGGGAGGCGGGTCGTCAGGTAGAGGACGGTGAAGGACCCCAGGAGCTGGATGCCGAGGCAGAGGGCGAGCGCGCGGTCCATGCCCAGGGTGGGGGAGAGGCTCAGGTAGAGGGTGCCGAGGGTGGCGACGCCCAGGGCGAGGCTGGACTGCTGACTGGTGGCGAGGACACCGCTGCCCACACCCGCCCGTGCGGCGGGGACCTTGGAGAGGACGACGCGGAACAGCGGGGTGCCGATCAGGCCCTGGCCGATGCCGGCGAGCGCGACGCCGGGGGCCATCCGCAGCGGGGAGAACCCGTTCCAGTCGGCGAGCACGGTGACGGCGAGGGTGACGAGGCCGAGGGCCTGGACGGCGGCGCCGGCGGTCAGGACCCGGCTGCCGAAGCGGCCCATGAGGCGCGGGCCGGAGAGCGAGGCGGTGAAGTAGCCGACGGCCATCGGGACCAGTGCCCAGCCCGCCGCGACCGGGCCGAGGTGCAGGCCCTGCTGGAGCGCGACCGCGATGACGAACATGAAGCCGCCGAAGCCGCCGAAGTAGGGGAGGGCGATGCCGAGGCCGCGCCGCATCTCGGGGATGCGCAGCAGGGTGGGCGGCACCAGCGGGGCGCCGCCGAGGCGCTCGGCCCGGCGCTCGACCAGGGCGAAGGCGGTGGCGAACACGGGGAACAGGGCGAGCAGCAGCCAGGACCACAGCGGCCAGCCGGCGGCGCGGCCCTCCATCAGCGGCACCAGCAGGGCGAGCAGGGCGGCGGTGAGCAGCACCGTCCCGGCGACGTCGACCTTGGCGCCCTGCGGGGCGCGGCTCTCCGGGACGAAGCGCAGGGCGAGGACGAGGGCGAGCAGGGCGAAGGGGACGTTCAGCAGGAAGACCGAGCGCCAGCCGGTGTCGAAGAGGTCGGCGGCGACCAGCATCCCGCCGAGGACCTGCCCGATGACCACCGAGATGCCGCCGACCGCGCCGTAGACCGAGAGGGCGCGCCCGCGCCGGGCACCGTGGGTGGCGGCGGTGATGGTGCCGAGGACCTGGGGGATCAGCAGGGCGGCCGACGCGCCCTGCGCGGCCCGGGCGGCGACCAGGCTCCATGCTCCGGGGGCGAGTCCGCAGGCGAGCGAGGTCACGGCGAAGGCGGCCGCTCCGACCACGAAGAGGCGGCGCCGGCCGAAGAGGTCGCCGAGTCGTCCGCCGAGGACGAGGAGGACGGCGAAGGCGATGCCGTACCCGGCGGCGACCAGCTCCAGGACGGCGGGTCCGGCGGCGAGGTCGCGGTCGATGGTCGGCAGGGCGACATTCACTATGAAGAAGTCAAGCATCGGGAGGAACGCCCCGAGCAGGACGGTGACCAGTCCGGCTGTACCGAGGGAAGGAGAGGAGGGGGAGGAAGGAGCAGGGGCGAGGGGGGAGGCCGGGGCGGTGGTGCTGCCGGGTGAAGCGGCTGAGGTGGCGGTGGGGACGTGGGGCCTGGTGGCGGTCAGTTGCTGGGTCACGGTCATACGATCCGCTGCGCCGCACCCTGGTACCAGAGTGTGCTTATCCAGGTATAAGAAGTACCTGGCAACAGGATGAGCTGTGCCGCATGCTGGTGGAATGAGTCTGACCGCCGTGACGGCAACCACCGGAAAAGTGCCCGCCGATCCTCGGCGGCAACAGCTGGCGGCGTTCCTGCGCAGTCGCCGGGAGCGGATCACCCCCGAGCAGGTGGGGTTGCCGCCGACCGGTCGGCGGCGGACGCCGGGGCTGCGCCGTGAGGAGGTGGCGCAGATCGCCGCCGTCGGGGTCACCTGGTACACGTGGTTGGAGCAGGGGCGCGAGATCCAGGTGTCCGTGCAGGTGCTGGACGCGGTGGCGCGCGCCCTGCTGCTCGACCCCAGTGAGCGGGCCCATCTGTTCACCCTGGCCGGCGCGGAGGATCCGGCGCCGGTGCGGGAGTGCCCGACCGTCACGCCCGCGGTCCGGATGACGCTGGACCGGATGGCCCCCTACCCGGCCGCGGTGATCAACTCCCGCTACGACGTGCTGGCCCACAACGCCCAGTACACCGGGATCGTCGGCGATCTGGCCGCGCTGCCGCCCGAGGACCGCAATCTGATGTGGCTGGCCTTCACCCCCTCGCGCTTCCGTGAGGTGCTGGTGGACCACGAGGAGGAGCGGGACGTCATGGTCGCCCGGTTCCGGTCCGGGATGGGCGACCACGGGGCCGAGCCCGCCTGGCGGGCGTTGCTCTGCCGGTTGCGCAAGGCCTCTCCGGCGTTCGACGTGGCCTGGCAGCGGCACGACGTCCTGCGGCCGGGCAACGGCCTGAAGCGCTTCCTGGTGCCGGAGGTGGGGCTGCTGCGGCTCGACTACACCAGCCTCTGGCTCGGTCCGGTCCAGGGGCCGCGGATGATCGTCTACACCCCGAAGGACGAGGAGACCGCCGCGCTGCTGACGAGGCTTCCCACCCGGCTGCCGTCGGCCGTGGCGGGGGCGGGGACGGGGGTGCCGCTCGGCTGACGGTCGCCCGGTGCGGGCCAGGCCGAGGGCCAGGCAGAGCGCGGCCAGCGGGAGCTCGACACAGCCCGCCATGATCAGCGCGGCGAGCGTCTCCTGGCCCGGCAGCGCGGTGGCGATGTCGACCAGGGCGTCGCCCGCGAGCAGCAGGGCCACCACCGCGGCCGGTCCGGCGGCGGCCGCGCCGCGGCGGCGCAGCCCGGCGTCGAGCCGGAGCAGGGCGGCCAGTTCGCACAGGTCGAAGGCGGCCCACGCGGTGTCGCCCGCGGCCAGGAGCAGGGCCGTCCAGGGCAGCAGCAGGAAAGCGGCGAGCGCGGGCACCCGCTCGGCGAGCGGACCGAGCACGGGACGGCCGGCCCGTGCGGTGCGCGGCGCGAAGGTGGGGGCGAAGCCGAGGACGGCGGTGCTCATCGGGCACCCCCGGCGGCGCCGCCGACGCGGGCCCGGCCCAGCGCCGACCGCTCGGGGGCGGCACCGCCCGCCTCGACCAGCACACCGTCGAACACGCCCTCGCCCCAGGCGAGCCAGAACTCCCCGCCGACGGTGACCACCTCGGCCGCGCGGACGACCGGGGCGGGCCGGCCGGGCAGCCGGAGTAGCCGTCCGCCGGTGAACCCGACGACCGGGACCGCACCGCCCCGCGGCAGCCGCCCCCAGGCGAGACCGTGCCGGGAACGGCGGCGCCCGCCCGCTCCGGCCCCGGCCCAGGAGCGGGCCCCGCGCAGCAGACCGCCGGTGAGGCGGGTCGCGACCAGAACGTCCACCAACTCGTCGTGCTCGTAGACCTCCAGGGCCGCCCGGCCGCGGGACCGGCCGGCCCGGACGCTGCGCACCGACCACGGACCGGCGGCCGGGTGGGCCGGGCCCCGCAGGCCGGCGGGTCCGACCGGAAGCCGCCCCTCTGCCGGGTCGGCCGTGGCGGCCGCGGCGGTGGCGCCGAGGGTCGGACGCCCGTGCGGCAGATCGGCGGAGTGCGATGCGTAGCTCGTCATGCCCTCAAGACTGGCCGTCCCGAGCAGCGTTGTCGGTAGTGCACCGATCCGAATCGGGGGTGTACCCAGCTTCACCATTTCTCGGCACCGACCTTCATGGTGACGGCCGATCACGGCACTCTAGGCTGTCCGCCATGCTCTCCACGAAGCCGCGCCGTGCGCTCATCGGGGGCGCCGTCCGGCCCCCGTGGCCTGCGGCGTCCTGGCGGGACGCCCGGTTCCTCGCCGCCGGAATCCCGCTCTCCCTTCCCGTCTGGCTGACCGTCACCGTCCCCAAGGTGTCGCTGTTCCTCGTGGGCGTGATCCTGCTCGGGATCCGCCTGCTCTCCGCCGCGCAGCGCGCCCGGCTGCGGGCGCTGCGCGGGGTGGACGTCCCGCCGCTGCTGCGGCCCGCCGGCACCTCGGCCGGCGCGGTGACCACGCTGCGCACCGCCGTGAGCTGGCGTCAGGTCGGCTACCACCTGGTGGTCGGTCCACTGGTCGCGCTCGGCGCGCTGGCCGTGCTGTGGGGGTGGGGCGCGGCCGTGGTGGCCTCGACGGTCTTCGGCTGGGCCTGGATGATGCCGTCCTCCTCGCCGGTCGCGGACCACTGGGCCAAGCTGGACGTCCCGCTCACCGTCGGCGGCGTGGCGCTGTTGGCGGTCCTGCCGTGGGCGGTCCGGCTGCTGGCCCGCCTGGACGAGGCGCTCGCCGTGCGCATGCTCGGCCCGGGCCGGACGGCGGTGCTGGAGCACCGGATCGAGGAGGTGGTGGAGAGCCGGGCCGGCCTGGTGGACGCGGTCGACGCCGAGCGCCGCCGGATCGAGCGCGACCTCCACGACGGGGCCCAGCAGCGGCTCACCTCCCTGGCGATGAATCTCGGCCTGGCCCGCCGCACCCTCAAGGACGTCCCGCCCGAGGCCATGCAGGTGATAGTCGAGGCGCACGAGGAGGCCCAGGCGGCCATCGACGAGCTGCGCGACCTCGTCCGCGGCCTGCACCCGGCCGTTCTGGAGGACCGCGGGCTGGACGCGGCGCTCTCCGGCATCGCGGCCAGGGTCCCGCTGCCGGTCCGGCTGGACGTCGACCTGACCGAGCGGATAGCGCCGACGGTCGAGGCCGTCGCCTACTTCACCGTCTCCGAGGCGCTGACCAATGTCGCCAAGCACGCCCGGGCCTCCCGGGTGGACGTCTCGGTGCGGACCGCCGGCGGCCGGCTGCTCCTGGTCGTCAGCGACGACGGCGTGGGCGGCGCGGACGCCGCCCGGGGCACCGGCCTGACCGGCCTGCGGCAACGCACCGCCTCGGTCGACGGATCCCTCTCCCTGCTCAGCCCCGTCGGGGGCCCCACCACCATCACCGTGGAGTTGCCGTGCGCGCTGTGATCGCCGAGGACTCGGTCCTGCTCAGGGTCGGCCTGGTCAAGGTCCTGGAGGCCGTGGGCTACGAGGTGGCCGCCGCCGTCGGGGACGCCGAGGAGCTGCTCGTCGCGGTGGAGCAGCACCGCCCGCAGGTGGTGGTGGCGGACGTCCGGATGCCGCCCGGCTTCTCCGACGAGGGGGTGCGGGCCGCACTGGTGATCCGCCGGCAGTGGCCGGAGGTGGCGGTGCTGCTGCTCTCCCAGTTCGTCGAGGAGCGCTACGCCGCGGACCTGCTGACCACCAACACCAGCGGGGTCGGCTACCTGCTCAAGCAGCGGGTGGCCAATGTCGACGAGTTCGTGGACGCCCTGCAGCGGGTCGCCGAGGGCGGGACGGCGCTGGACCCGGAGGTGGTGGCCCAGCTGTTGGTGCGGCGTCACCGCGATCCGTTGGAGCGGCTGACACCGCGCGAGCGGGACGTGCTCGCCCTGATGGCGGAGGGCCGGTCGAACGCGGCCATCGCCGGTGCCCTGGTGGTCAGCGACAGCGCGGTGGCCAAGCACATCAACTCGATCTTCGCCAAGCTCGACCTGCCGCAGGCCGACGACAGTCACCGCCGGGTGATGGCGGTGCTGCGCTTCCTGGAGGTGGCATGAGGACGCCGGACGCCGGTCCGACGGCGGGCACCGGCCCGGCCCGGGGCGGGGGGACGACGACGGCCCGTCCGACGGCACCGGTACCCGGGCCCGCTCGCGGCGGCCACTGGGCCTGGCGGGTGCTCGGGACTCTGGCGCTCCTCGTGGTGATGCTGGTCGGTGCCGTGCAGACCTGGGCGATGGCGGTGCAGCAGCAGACCCGTTCGGAGCGGACCTACGGGATCGCGGTGACCAAGGTGCGGCTGGACACCGGCCGGGCCACCGTCCGGATCAGGCCCGGGCAGGAGGGCCAGGTGGTGGTCCGGCAGTTCCTGAACTGGACGGTGCGGATGCCGGTGGTCTCGGCGCTGTTCGACCAGGGCGAGCTCGACGTCCGGATGTTCTGCAACCAGGTGCTGCCGGTCAGCGACCTCGGCTGCGGAGCGGTGATCGAGCTGGAGGTTCCGCCCGGGGTCGCGGTGACCGGCCGGCAGTCCAGCGGCTCCGTCGACATCGCCGGGGTGACGGGTGCGATCGATCTGGTCTCCACCTCGGGGGCGGTCCGGTTGGCCGATGTGTCCGGTCCGCTGACCCTGCGCACCACCTCCGGCGCCGTGCAAGGCCGGCGCCTCACCTCCCCGAGGGCCGACGTCGCCGCGACCTCGGGCTCGGTGGAGCTGGGCTTCGTCACGGAGCCCTCGGCCGTGGACATCGGTGTCACCTCGGGATCGGTGAGCCTGGGCCTGCCGCGCGGATCCCGCTACGACTTCGAGGGCGGCTCGGCTCCCCGGGGCGGGATCGATCCGTTGCTGGCCGACCGTTCCAGCCCGCACAAGGTGAGGATCTCGGTCAGCTCCGGTTCGGTGGCGGTCTTCGCGAGGGACGGTGATGCCGACGGCAGCGAGTGAGAGCCGGCCGGACCGGTCGGGAGGGGCCCGGGCAGGGCCGGGGCAGGGGCGGTAGGGAGCCCCGGCCGGTGGCCCCCCGGGGCGGGCGCGGCGGGTGGGGGACAATGGAGAGTCCCCGAATCGCCGTCCCCGAGGTCAGCCGCGCATGACAGTCCCGCCCGCACCCACCGAGCCGAGCACCGTGACCGGCACGACCGGCGCCACCGGTACGACCGGCACCAGCACCGCGACCGGCACCGCAGCCACCGCCGCGACCAGCACCGCGGCCGGCGCCGAGTTCGCGCCGCTGACCGTCGGCCCGATGCAGGTCTGGCCGCCCGTGGTCCTGGCGCCGATGGCCGGCATCACCAACGCGCCGTTCCGCACCCTCTGCCGCGAGCAGAGCGGAGGCAAGGGCCTCTACGTGTCGGAGATGATCACTACCCGGGCCCTGGTCGAGCGCAATGCCAAGACCATGCAGCTGATCAAGTTCGACCCGAGCGAGAAGCCCCGCTCGATCCAGCTGTACGGCGTGGACCCGGTGACCGTCGGCAAGGCGGCCCGGATGATCGCGGACGAGAACCTCGCCGACCACATCGACCTCAACTTCGGCTGCCCCGTCCCCAAGGTGACCCGCAAGGGCGGCGGCTCGGCGCTCCCGTACAAGCGCAACCTGCTGCGCGAGATCCTCCGCGAGGCCGTGTCCAACGCCGGCGACCTGCCGGTCACCATGAAGATGCGCAAGGGCATCGACGACGACCACCTCACCTATCTGGACGCAGGCCGGATCGGTGCCGAGGAGGGTGTCTCCGCGATCGCCCTGCACGGACGCACCGCCGCCCAGCACTACGGCGGTACCGCCGACTGGTCGGCGATCGCCCGGCTGCGCGAGGCCGTCCCGGCGGGGATCCCGGTGCTCGGCAACGGAGACATCTGGTCGGCGGACGACGCGGTGCGGATGATGCGCGAGACCGGCTGCGACGGTGTGGTGGTGGGCCGTGGCTGCCTGGGCCGGCCGTGGCTGTTCAGGGACCTGGTGGCGATCTTCGAGGGCGAGGTGGACTACGCCCGTCCGACCTTCGCCGATGTGGCGCGGGCGATGGTCCGCCACGCGCAGCTGCTCGGTGAGTGGCTGGGCGACGAGGCCCGCGGCGTGATCGACTTCCGCAAGCACGTCGCCTGGTACACCAAGGGCTTCTCGGTGGGCTCGGAACTGCGGGTGAAGCTGGCGAACTCGTCCTCGTTGGCCGAATTGGCCGAAACCCTGGCCCTGGTGGAGCAGTCGCAGAGCTGGCCGGCCGGTGCCGACGGCCCGCGGGGGCGGACCAGCGGCAACAACCGCGTGGTTCTGCCGGAGGGCTGGTTGGACGATCCGTACGACTGCGCCCGACCGGGCGAAGACGCCGAATCGGATACCTCTGGCGGATGACCTGTACGGGGTGGCAAAGACAGCCCTCTCGGGCCGATGGCCACCCCGTCCCAGCCCTCTTTGCCACTCTGGACAAGAGGGCTCCTTTTCGGCATTGGAATGTCACGGAGCGAGCACGTTTCTGGACGTAGTGCGACGATGGGTGGGGTCGGCCTACGCTCGATCGGTGAGATGTGTCCGTGACGCTTGCCACATACCCTGCGCGCCCGAGGGGTCCGGCAGGACGAAATGAACAAGTCGAAGGCGGATCGCTTCCCGAAGGGGGGCGGCGGCGGATCGGCACTGAGGGTGCAGGAAATCAAGCCGGGCCGTCAGGCCGGGCGGCCGGTGGCTACCGTGTGTTCCGAACATGTGATCTTTCGGTTTCCATGCCTTCAAGACTTGAACGCTTGCTAGCGTCATCCGGACGATTTCCCCTCCAGAGGTGAACGCCGTTCCATGCATTCGATCTAGCGGGTTACCTGCTGGTCCTGGCCACGTACGGCCTATTGGCAGCGCAGAAGTGCCTTCGAAATGGGTATGTTCTCCGGCGTCAGGGCAACCGTGCGCGAGGAGACAGACCCGTGGCGTCCCAGCAGAAGTTTGTTTACTCCTTCACTGAAGGAAACAAGGACCTCAAGGATCTTCTTGGCGGCAAGGGCGCGAACCTGGCCGAGATGACCAACCTGGGTCTTCCGGTCCCTCCGGGGTTCACGATCACCACCGAGGCCTGCAAGGTCTTCCTGGAGACCGGCACCGAGCCCACCTCGCTGCACGAGGAGATCAGCGCCCACCTGGACGCGCTCGAGCAGGAGATGGGCAAGCAGCTCGGCCAGGCCGACAACCCGCTGCTCGTCTCGGTGCGTTCGGGCGCCAAGTTCTCCATGCCCGGCATGATGGACACCGTCCTGAACATCGGCCTCTCGGACGCCTCGGTGGTCGGCCTGGTCGCGCAGTCCGGCAACGAGCGCTTCGCCTGGGACTCCTACCGCCGCCTGGTCCAGATGTTCGGCAAGACCGTGCTGGGCGTCGACGGCGAGCTGTTCGAGGAGGCGCTGGACGAGGCCAAGCACGCCAAGGGCACCACCAGCGACCTCGACCTCGACGCCGCGGACCTGAAGCAGCTGGTCGAGGTGTTCAAGGGCATCGTCGAGCGCGAGACCGGCCGGGCCTTCCCGCAGGACCCGCGCGAGCAGATGGACCTCGCCATCCACGCCGTCTTCCACTCCTGGAACGGCGACCGGGCCCGGCTCTACCGCCGCCAGGAGCGCATCCCGAACGACCTGGGCACCGCGGTCAACGTCTGCAGCATGGTGTTCGGCAACCTCGGCGAGGACTCCGGCACCGGCGTCGCCTTCACCCGCGACCCCTCCACCGGCGCCCAGGGCGTCTACGGCGACTACCTGTCCAACGCCCAGGGCGAGGACGTCGTCGCGGGCATCCGCAACACCCTGCCGCTGTCCGAGCTGGAGAAGCTCGACAAGAAGTCGTACGACGAGCTGATGGCGATCATGCAGACGCTCGAGACCCACTACCGGGACCTCTGCGACATCGAGTTCACCATCGAGCGCGGCAAGCTCTGGATGCTCCAGACCCGGGTCGGCAAGCGCACCGCCGCGGCCGCCTTCCGGATCGCCGTCCAGCTGGTCGACCAGGGCCTGATCGACCTGGACGAGGCCCTGATGCGGGTCACCGGCGGCCAGCTCTCCCAGCTGATGTTCCCGCGCTTCGCCCCCAACGCCGAGTCCAAGCAGATCGCCCGGGGCCTCGCCGCCTCGCCCGGCGCCGCGATCGGCAAGATCGTCTTCGACTCCTACACCGCGGTGAAGTGGTCGCGCTCCGGCGAGAAGGTCATCCTGGTCCGCCGCGAGACCAACCCGGACGACCTGGACGGCATGATCGCCGCCGAGGGCATCCTGACCTCGCGCGGCGGCAAGACCTCGCACGCCGCCGTCGTCGCCCGCGGCATGGGCAAGACCTGTGTCTGCGGTGCCGAGGAGCTGGAGGTCGACACCAAGCGCCGCCGGATGACCACCGCCGACGGCCTGGAGCTGGAGGAGGGCGACGTCGTCTCGATCGACGGCGCGACCGGCAAGGTCTACCTCGGCGAGGTACCCGTGCTCCCCTCCGCGGTGGTGGAGTACTTCGAGGGCACCCTGCACGCCGGCGCCGACGTCCAGGGCGGCCTGGTCCAGGCCGTGCACCGGCTGATGTCCCACGCCGACGGCCGCCGCCGCCTCGCGGTGCGCGCCAACGCCGACAACGCCGAGGACGGCTCGCGCGCCCGCCGCTACGGCGCGCAGGGCATCGGCCTGTGCCGCACCGAGCACATGTTCCTCGGTGAGGAGCGCCGCAAGGAGGTCGAGCACCTGATCCTCGCGGACAACGACAAGGACCGCGAGGCCGCGCTCTCCACCCTGCTGCCGCTGCAGAAGGGCGACTTCCTGGAGCTCTTCCAGGCGATGGACGGACTGCCCGTCACCGTCCGCCTGCTCGACCCGCCGCTGCACGAGTTCCTGCCGGACATCACCGAGCTGTCGGTGCGCGTCGCCCTCGCCGAGGCCCGCAAGGACCCGAACGAGAACGACCTGCGCCTGCTCCAGGCGGTGCACAAGCTGCACGAGCAGAACCCGATGCTCGGCCTGCGCGGTGTGCGTCTCGGCCTGGTCATCCCCGGTCTGTTCGGCATGCAGGTCCGCGCCATCGCCGAGGCGGCCGCCGAGCGCAAGCTGGCCGGGGCGGACCCGCGCCCCGAGGTCATGATCCCGCTGGTCGGCACCGTCCAGGAGCTGGAGCTGGTCCGCGACGAGTGCGAGCGCGTGCTCGCCGAGGTCGCCCAGTCCACCGGCGTCCAGCTGGACATCAAGCTCGGCACCATGATCGAGCTGCCGCGCGCCGCCGTGACGGCCGGCCAGATCGCCGAGGCCGCCGAGTTCTTCTCCTTCGGCACCAACGACCTCACCCAGACGGTCTGGGGCTTCTCCCGCGACGACGTCGAGGCCTCCTTCTTCACCGCCTACCTGGAGAAGGGCATCTTCGGGGTCTCGCCGTTCGAGACCATCGACCGCGACGGTGTCGGCGCGCTCGTGAAGCACGCCGTCCAGGCCGGCCGGGCCACCCGCCCCGACCTCAAGCTCGGCGTCTGCGGCGAGCACGGCGGCGACCCGGAGTCGGTGCACTTCTTCCACGAGGTGGGGCTGGACTACGTCTCCTGCTCCCCCTTCCGGATCCCGGTGGCGCGGCTGGAGGCCGGCCGCGCCGCCATCGAGACTGCGGGCAGCGACTCGCGCTGAGTGCCGGGGGCTCGTCATGAGCCCCCCGGCACGGCCGAATCGCTGACCGTGTCCCCTCCATCGGGGAGGGGCGTACACCGGAGCTCGGCGCAGGAGAACCGGCGTACGTGAAGCGGCCGGGGCAGGAACGGACAATGGCGTCCGTACCCGCCCCGGCCGCATGCTTTTCCCGCCCGGTCGGGTCTGTCCGGCCTGACCCTGCCCCGCCGGACCCCGACCCGGTGGCCGCTGCCCCCGTTGTGGTGCCGACCACGCGTGTGGCTGGCCGGGCCCCGGCCCGCCGACTGCCAAGCTGGGCCCATGACCAGCAGAAACCGCCTGTGGACCGCCCTCGCCGTGCTGATCTGCGTGCTCGCCGCCGCGGTCGGCTACCTGCTCTCGGACGACACCGGCGGCAGCGCGTCCAGGACCGCCGCGACCGCCACCGCCACCGGCCGGACCGCCACCGCCGCCACCGGCCCGGCCGCGGCCTCGACCGCTCCGGTGGCGCCGAAGCCCAGCGCACCCCGGCCCTCGCCCCCCGCCACCCCGCCGGCGACCGCCGCCGGCACCGGCTGGGTGCCGACCGACCCGGCGCTGGCCGACGTCTGCCGCACCAGGCTCCCGGACCAGGCCCGCGACACCCTCGGGCTGATCGCCAAGGGCGGCCCCTACCCCTACCGCTCGGACGGCATCGTCTTCGAGAACCGTGAGAGCCGCCTCCCGCGCAAGACCTCCGGCTACTACCACGAGTTCACCGTCGTCACCCCCGGCTCCGGCGACCGGGGCGCCCGCCGGGTGGTCACCGGTGGCTCCGGCGAGCAGTACTGGACCGCCGACCACTACGCCACCTTCCAGGAGATCGACTCCCGCTGCTGAGGAGCGGGTGCCGCCCGGTGCCCTGTTGAAAGTACTTTCCATCGTGGAAAGTACGTGCCATAGTGGCATCAAGATCAACGATCACCACCGGGGGACTTCATGAGCGATTCCGTGCCCGTCGAGCTGTCCGCGGCCGAGGCGCTGGGCCTCGCCGCCCGGGCGCGCGCCGCCGCCCAGGCGCCGCAGCTGGTGCCCACCTGGTACGGCGCCACCTTCGCGGTCGGCTTCTCGGTCTACGGCCTCGGCCTCGGCTACGCGCTCTGGGCCGATGCGAGCTGGCTGGCCGGCGTGCTGGGCGGGGTCTTCGCGGCGGTCAGCGGTGCCCTGGGGGCCGTCGTGACCCGTCGCGGCGGTGTGGCGAGGGGCTGGACGCCCGGCTTCGGCGGCCCGATGACGCGCTGGGTGGTGCTGGTCTTCGCCGGGGCCCTCACGGTGGCCGCCGCCGTCCATCTGCTGGGCGCCGACGCCCGGGGGACGTTCGGCAGCGCCGGTGTCACGGCCGGGGTGCTGTTCTGGCTGGCGATGGTGCGCGTGAACGCCCGGATCCGCCGTGAGGCGGAGGACGCCTGATGGCCGGGCTCGACCCGCTGCTCCAGCACCCCACCCGGCTCACCGTGGTGGCGTTCCTCGGCGGCTGCATCGAGGCCGAGTTCTCCGCCGTCAGGGACTACTGCCAAGTCTCCGACTCGGTGCTCAGCAAGGCGGCGAGCGCACTGGAGGAGGCCGGCTACCTGTCGGTGAAGAAGGGCTACGTCGGCAAGCGCCCGCGCACCTGGCTGGCCGCCACCCGGGCCGGCCGCCGGGCGCTCGCCGACCACCTGGGCGTCCTGCAGCAGTTGGCGGCGGCGGCCGATGCGGCGGGGCGGGAGACGGAGAGCCGGGAGTCGTGACCCCCTGGGGCAGGGCGCGACGAAGCCCCCGAGCCGCCCCACCGCCGAGCCGCCACGGCGGCGCCCTCACCGGGCCCGCCGCCAGCTGACCCGGCCGTGCGGCCCGTGCGGCCCGGCCGAGAGCAGCACGGCCAGCTCGTGCAGCACCGGGCCGGGGTCGCGGCGCAGCTGGACCGGGGTGGTGCGGACGACCGGGAGGCCGGCGGTGGTCAGCCGGTTGGCCCGGGCCAGGCTCCGCTCGTGGTCGGCCGGGCGCAGGTGCCAGGCCCGGGAGTCGATCTCCAGCGCGACGCAGGCCTGCGGCCAGTACGCGTCCGGTACCGCCAGGAACCGCCCGTCCAGGAAGAGCACCGGGTTCCAGAGCGGCTCGGGGAGCCCGGCGCCGCGCACCGCGTCCCGGGCCTCGGCCTCGACCACCGACCGCACTCCGGCCGTCAGCTCCTCCACCACCCGGGTCAGCCCGGTCAGTCGGCGGGCGTCCGGCCGGGCGAGCAACTGGTCCAGCAGCTCGCCGAGTTCGCAGTGCCGCCGCTGGACGGCCTCGGCGCAGAGCGCGCGGAACCGGCGCCGTCCGCTCTCCCGGGGCGCGAGGTCGGCCAGCGCCCGGGCGACCGAGGTGCTCCAGAGTCCGTCGTCGCGCTCGAAGCCGCCCGGCATCGCCCCGCACGCCCGGTGGATCCGGACGAACCCACGGTCGGCGACCCGCCGCTGACCCGGAATCAGGACATCCACCTCGGTGAGGTCGGCCGGGTGCCCGGCGGAGGGGAGGCCGGCGTCGGCGAGCACCGCCGTCCCGGTGAGCAGCACCTCCCCGGCCTGCGGCGCGGGTCGCCCCTTGGGGCCCGCGTAGGCGAGTGCGGCCCGCAGCCGCTGATGCGCGGTCAGTCGGCCGGTCTGCAGGCAGATCACCCGGGGCAGCACCCGCTGCCACGGCCCGCCGGGCCGCAGCCGGTGGGCGATGCTCCCGGACGGCACTCCGAGTGCGCGCAGTTGGGCGCGGGTGACGATGTGCTGCTGGTCGCCGCCGAGCAGCAGCAGCGGGTCGACGATCGGCCGGGGCGCGGCCCGCGCGCGAGCGGCGACGGGCGGACCCGGAACGGCGACGAGCGGGTGCGGAACGGTGGCGGCCGGGGCGGCGAGGGTCATGCCGAGGTGTTTCCCGCCCGGTTCGGAGGTATGCGAAACATCGCCCGCCCGGGGAGTGTCCGGTCAAACCGGATTGACGCCGGACCGGTGCGGGCGGTGGGCTTGGTGCCCACGATGACGATTCCTCACCCCGGCCCCGCGCTCGACGCGCTCCAGGGCCTCTCCGTCGGCGACGCCTTCGGCGCGCAGTTCTTCGTCCCCGCCACCGCGCGGGCCCACCTCGCCGCCCGCACCACCCCGCCCGGCCCGTGGCCGTGGACGGACGACACCGAGATGGCGTGCTCGGTGTACGCCGCGCACACCGAGCGCGGCGCGATCGATGTCTTCGACCTCACCCACGCCTTCGCCCGCCGGCACGACTTCGACCGGGGCTACGGCCCGGCCGCCAACCGGCTGCTGCGGCTGGTCCGGGAGGGCGGTGACGCCCGCGAGCTGGCCTCGGCCCTGTTCGACGGCCAGGGGTCGTACGGCAACGGCGCCGCGATGCGGGTCGCCCCGCTCGGGGCGGCGTACGCGGCCGACCCGGCGGAGGCGGTGCGCCCCGCCGTCGGGACGGCGCTGATCACCCACACCCACCCGCAGGCGGTGGACGGCGCGGTCGCCGTCGCGGTGGCCGCCGCCTGCGCGGCGCGGGCCCGCGGTGCCCGGCCGTCGCCGGAGGGCTTCCTGGAGCAGGTCCTCGGGCTGACCCCGCGCGGCGCCGTCCACGACGGCCTGGCCGAGGCGGTCGCCCTGCTCGCGGAACCGGACCCCACCGCGGTGGCGCGGGTGCTCGGCAACGGCAGCCGGACCAGCGCCGCCGACACCGTCCCGTACGCACTGTGGTGCGCGGCCCGGCACCTCACCGACTACCCGGCGGCGGTCCGGGCGGCGGTGGCCGCCGGCGGGGACGCGGACACCGTCGCCGCGATCACCGGTGGCGTGGTCGCCGCGCACACCGGGACGGCCGGCATCCCCGCCGAATGGCTGGCCGCCCGGGAGCCGTTGCCGGCCTGGGCCTTCGCCGAGCCGGGCAGCGTGTCCGCCGGCCGGGGCCGCGCGGAGATGCTGGTGCCGCGGCCGTGCCCGGTGCCGGACGTGCTGTGGACGGACGAGCAGTGGCAGCGGCTGCGCACCGGGGCCGGCCCGCTGGTCGGGGGCCGCCGCCTGACGGTGCACACCCGGGAGGGCACGCTCCGGCTCTGCGGTCCGGACGGCCACCCCCAGTGGGAACTGACGGTGGCGCCGGACCGGGCCGGCCGGCGCCCGGTCTCCGCCGTGGTCGAGGCCTGCCCCGCCCGGGCGCCCGAACCGGACGGGGGCCGGGACGCCGGCCGGCTGGCCCGTCTGCTGCGGGCCGCCGTCACGGGCGAGCCGGTCACAAGCGAGCCGGCCACGGACTGACCCCGGCCCGATCGTCCGGACCCGGCGCGGGTCCGGACGTTCGGGCAACGAACCGTTTGGCCCCGAACCACCGGAGCGCGCGAAGCCCCCGAACCACCGGAGAAGCCCCCGGAAGGAAGCCTCAGGCCGTGATCAGATGCCCCGCGCCGCCACCGCCGTGTCTAAGGCACTCCTGGTTGATCGCCGGATCCGGGGCGCTCGGCGAGGTCGCGGCGGCGATCCGCAGCTCGATGATGTCCCGCACGGCGGGCCACTCGTTGTCCAGGATCGAGTAGAACGCGGTGGACCTGACCACCCCGTCCAGCCCGCGCGAGTGCGCCCGGCGGACGCCCTCGGCGGTCGCCCCCAGCCGCTCGATGGCGGCCCGCGACCGCATGTTGCGGGCATCGGCGCGCAGCGAGATCCGCTGCACGCCCCACACCTCGAAGGCGTGCCGCAGCATCAGCAGCTTCGCCTCGGTGTTGATGCCGGTGCCCTGCGCCCGCGGGGACAGCCAGGTGTTGCCGATCTCGGCGGCGTCCGGGACGGCCGTGGCCGGGTCGCCGAACGGCACGCCGGGAACCGGCGGCCAGACGAGCGGCCCCTGCCAGTAGTCGAGTTCCAGGAACCGGGTGGAACCCACCACGCGGCCGTCGGCCTGGTTCACCGTCGCGAACGGCAGCGACCGGCCGGAGGCCTGGTCCGCCAGAGCACGCGCGATGTACTCCCGGGCAGCTTCCAGGCCGTGCGGGACGGGGGTGAAGGCGTAAGTCGTACGGTCCTCGGCGCCGGCCTGGGCGATGGCCTCGGCATGGTGCGCGGCGAGGGGCTCCAGCCGCACGGTGCGGCCGGTGAGGATGACAGGTACGGGCACGGAACCTTCGGTCCTTCGGCGGTCGGAGGGCGCTGGCCCGTGCCGGGGTGCGGCGAGGGTCAGCAGTGGACGGTTCGCCCCGCTCCGGAGTACGCCCACCGGTGCCCGCGCACGCCGGAGGCCGGTCGAGCGGGGCGGGGAGCGACGGCCCGGAGTCGGGCAGCGCGGTGCCGGAACGGACACGGGTCCACGGACCGGTCCGGCGGGATGAGCGAGGGGACAGTGTGCGTCCGCGAGATGGCCGAAGAGGAAACGAGAGCGCGAAGGGAAGCAGGCGGCCAGGTGAAGGCAAGATGCGTCGTGGGTGACTGTCCGAGCACCGGTCCGGGTCGTGATCGACGGCGTTACGGACGACGTGACGACGACGCGACGATGCGAGGCAGCGAGAGGACGATACCCGCCAGAAGGCAATGCGTCACTTCGCGGCACACGAATGGCCGTCGGGGCTGGTCCGGGGCCTGTGGCGGCGACCGTTCGCACCCCCCTGACCAGGGCCTTTCGGGCCGGGTGCGATCATGGTCCGGTCGGCCTCGCGGGGGCGCGCGACGGGCGGGACGAGGGGTGCGCGACGGGCGGGGCCGGGAAACGGGCCCGGCCCGGCGGGAATTCCGGCGGCACTCCGCACGCTGGACGAGGAGAGCCGGGCAGGAGTCCCAGCGCGGGCAGCCGCGCGGGGGCGTGCGCGGCGAACCGCGACGAGGAAAGAAACGGGGTGTGGGTGAGCGGTGCGTGATCCCCAGGCGCTGTACGAGCTGGACCAGCAGGGTGTGGCCGCGGTGGCCGCGGCGAGGGCCGCGCTGGCGGACACCGGTGCCGGCCTGGTGCTGCTCCACCACTTCGAGGGCTTCATGGACGCCGGCGAGGCGGGCGCCCAGGTGGTCGACCACCTGCTGGAGACGGGCGAGCCCCAGGTCGTCGCCCGCTTCGACCACGACCGCCTGGTGGACTACCGGGCCCGCCGCCCCGCGATGGTCTTCGACCGCGAGCACTGGTCGTCCTACGAGCCGCCGGAGATCCTCCTCCAGCTGCTCCACGACGCGGCCGGCTCCCCGTTCCTGCTGCTCACCGGGCCGGAGCCGGACGTCGAGTGGGAGCATTTCGCTGCCGCCGTCCGGCAGCTGGTCGAGCGCTTCGACGTCCGGCTGGCCCTCGACTTCCACGGCATCCCGATGGGCGTGCCGCACACCCGCCCGGTCGGTCTGACCCCGCACGGCAACCGGCTGGACCTCGCGGCCGGCTACCCGCAGTGGTTCGAGCAGGCGCAGGTCCCGGGCAGCGCCCAGGCGCTGCTGGAGTACCGGCTGGCCGAGGCCGGGCACGACGTGCTGGGCTTCGCCGCGCACGTGCCGCACTACGTGGCGCGCTCGGCGTACCCGGCGGCCGCGGTGCTGATCCTGGAGGCCGTCCAGTCGGCGACCGGGCTGGTGCTGCCCGGCACGCTGCTGCGCGAGCGGGTGGACGAGGTGTACGCCGACATCGAGGAGCAGCTGGCGCAGGGCGACAGTGACCTCCGCTCGGCGATCCGCGGCATGGAGGGCCAGTACGACGCGGTGGCCGGTTCGCAGGGCCGGGAGAGCCTGCTGGCCGAGCCGGTGGACCTGCCGTCCGCGGACGAGCTGGGCCGCCGCTTCGAGCAGTTCCTGGCCGAGCACGAGCGCGGGCCGGAGTAGCCGGCCGGGCGGCCCCGGGTGACGGTCCCCGTCGCCCGGGGCCGCCCGCTGCCGGGGCGTCCCGCGCCGCCGTCGAAATTCCCCGCTCCGGTCGGGATCGATCGCGCCCGCCCGTCCGTTGGGGACTGCGGTGCCCGGGGGACGGGCCGTCGTAGGGAGAATGCCAGCGGCTCCTACCGGGGGGTTCCCGTGTCACTGTCCGTACGCCCGATCGGCACGCTCGGCGGCGTGTTGAGCGCGGGCCTCGTCGCCGTGCTGGTCGCCGGATGCTCCGGTTCGTCCGGTTCGGAGACCGTCGCCGCGGCTGCCGCGGGCGGCTCGGCACCGCCGCGCGCCGCCGCCACCGGGCCGGCACCGACCCCGACGCCCACGCCCACGCCCACCGGGCCGTACGTGGCGCTCGGCGACTCCTACACGGCGGGTCTGAAGATCAGCCCCCAGCAGGTGGCCGAGCCGAAGGGCTGCTCCCGTTCGGCGGTCAACTACCCCTCGCTGGTGGCCCAGGCACTCGGCCTGGCGGGCGAGCGGTTCCACGACGTCAGCTGCAGCGGTGCCCGGACCGGCGACCTCACCGGTGCCCAGAGCACCGACGGGGGTGTCAATCCGCCGCAGCTGGACGCGCTCACCCCGGCCACCCGGCTGGTGACCCTCGGGATCGGCGGGAACGACGCCGGGTTCATGGAGGTCGTCGGCCAGTGCGCCAAGGAGAACCTGGTGGACGCGCTCAAGGGGCTGGTCGGCTCGGGCCGCGCGGCGGCGCCCTGCCGGGACTCCTATGCGGCCGCGGACGGCGGGGACCAGGTGCAGCGCAAGGTGGACAGCGCCGGCGAGCGGCTCGGCGAGACCCTCAAGGAGGTCAAGCGGCGGTCCCCGCAGGCCAGGGTCTACGTGGTCGGCTACCCGGCGCTGCTGCCCGCCGACCCGGCGAGCTGCGTCCCGGTGCTGGGGTCGACCGTCGCGGGCGGGGACCTCGGCTTCCTGGTGGAGAAGGAGCAGCAGCTCAACGCCATGCTCAAGCGCCGGGCGGAGGCGGCCGGAGCGGTCTTCGTGGACCTCACCGGGCCCTCGGCCGGCCACGACATGTGCGCGGGCGAGACCGCCCGGTGGGTGGAGCCGCCGTTCCCCACCCAGGGCCTGGCGGCGATCCACCCCAACGCCAAGGGCCAGGAGGGCGCGGCCGCGGCCGTCCTCAAGGCGCTGCGGGGCTGACCGGGGCCCGACCCCCTTCGGTCGAGGCCGTCCCCGTTCCCCGGGCCGTCCGCCCTGCCCGGGCCGCCTCCCCGGCCGCCTCCGCAGGCCCGTAGCCGGGCCGGGGCAGGCCCGACGGCGGGCGTCCAAGGGTTCACGCCCCGGCCCGCGCGCGGTCGCGCGCGGCACACTTCCGGTGTCACAGCCGCGGCGTACGGTGAGGGGCATATGGACGACACCGCGCACCGCCTCACCGCCGCCACGACCCCGACCCCGTACGACCGCGCCGCCGAGGCCCGCTGGGTGCCCGAACCGGACAAACGTCCCGGCCGGACGGCGTTCCAGCGCGACCGCGCCCGGGTGCTCCACTCCGCCGCCCTGCGCCGGCTGGCCGGCACCACCCAGGTGGTCGCCCCGATGCGCAGCGACTTCCCCCGCACCCGGCTGACCCACTCGCTGGAATGCGCCCAGGTCGGCCGGGAGTTGGGCGCGGCGCTCGGCTGCGACCCGGACCTCGTCGAGACGGCGTGCCTGGCCCACGACATCGGCCACCCGCCGTTCGGCCACACCGGCGAGGAGGCGCTCGACCAGGCCGCCGAGGCCTGCGGCGGCTTCGAGGGCAACGCCCAGTCGCTGCGGATCCTGACCCGGCTGGAGCCCAAGCGCTTCGCCCCCCAGGACGGGACGCCGGCCCGGCTGGCCCCCTGGCCGGGCCGCAGCGTCGGCCTCAACCTGAGCCGCGCCGCCCTGGACGCCGCCACCAAGTACCCGTGGCCGCACGGCGCCCACCCCACCGACCCGGCCTCGCCCAAGTACGGCGTCTACGCCGACGACCTGCCGGTCTTCCGCTGGTTGCGGGCCGGCGCCCCGGCCGGGGCCAAGTGCTTCGAGGCCACCGTCATGGACTGGTCCGACGACGTCGCCTACTCGACCCACGACGTCGAGGACGGCCTCCAGGCCGGCCACATCGACCCGCTCGCGCTGCGTGCCCCGAGCGAGCGGTCCGAGCTGTTCAAGGTCGCCGAGCGCTACGCCCGGGACGCCGAGCCCGAGGAGCTGGCGGAGGCCCTGGACCGGCTGCTCGACAAGGACTGGTGGCCCGAGTCGTACGACGGCACCGCCCGGGCCCGGGCCGGGCTGAAGGACCTCACCAGCCAGCTGATCGGCCGGTTCTGCCTGGCCGCCGAGCAGGCCACCCGGGCCCGCTACGGCCCCGGCCCGCTGACCCGGTACGGGGCCGAGCTGGTGGTGCCGCGCGAGGTCCGGCTGGAGTGCGCGGTGCTCAAGGCGGTCGCGGTCCGGTACGTCATGCAGCGCGACGAGCAGGCCCAGCTGCGGGCCAGGCAGCGGATCGTCATCGCCGAGCTGGCCGAGGTCCTCACCCGGCGCGCCCCCGAGGTGCTGGACCCGGTGTTCGCCGCGATGTACGAGGAGGCGGAGGACGACCGCGCGGCCCTGCGCACCGTGATCGACCAGATCGCGACCCTCACCGACGCCTCGGCGCTGGCCCTGCACGCCCGGCTGACCGGCCCGGCCGGGTTCTGACGGGCGGCGCCGGGCGGACCCGCCGGACAACCCGGCCGCCCCAGTAGACTTCCGGGGTGGCCGGGCGGATCAGGGACGAAGATGTACAGGCGGTGCGGAGCGCGCTGCCGATCGACGCCGTGGTCGGCGACTACGTACAGCTGACCAACGGTGGCGGCGGCGAGTACAAGGGCGTCTGCCCCTTCCACGACGAGAAGTCCGCCTCCTTCTACGTCAATCCGGCCAAGGGCGTCTTCCACTGCTTCGGCTGCCAGGAGAACGGCGACACCATCGCCTTCCTGATGAAGATCGAGCACTTCACCTTCGCCGAGGCCGTCGAGCGGATGGCCGCCCAGGCCGGCATCACCCTGCGTTACGAGGAGGGCGGCTACAGCCCCCGGCACCAGCAGGGCGAGCGCACCCGGCTGGTCGAGGCGCACAAGGTGGCCTCCGCCTGGTACCAGGAGCAGTTGGCCTCGCCCGAGGCCGAGATCGGCCGCCGCTTCCTGGCCGAGCGCGGCTTCGACGAGGAGTCCGCGCGGACCTTCGGCGTCGGCTACGCCCCGGTCGGCTGGGAGCACCTGGTGCGCTACCTGCGCGGCAAGGGCTTCACGGACAAGGAGATCCTGCTCGGCGGCCTGGCCTCGCAGGGCCAGCGCGGCGGTCTGATCGACCGCTTCCGGGGGCGGCTGGTCTGGCCGATCCGGGACATCGCGGGCGAGGTGATCGGCTTCGGCGCCCGGCGGCTGCGCGAGGACGACAACGGTCCGAAGTACCTCAACACCCCCGAGACGCCGATCTACAAGAAGTCGAACGTGCTCTACGGCATCGACCTGGCGAAGAAGGAGATCGCCAAGTCCGGCCGCGCGGTGGTGGTCGAGGGCTACACCGATGTGATGGCCTGCCATCTGGCCGGCGTCACCTCCGCCGTGGCCACCTGCGGCACCGCCTTCGCCGAGGACCACATCAAGATCATCCGTCGGCTGCTGATGGACACCTCGCAGTACCGGGGCGAGACCGTCTTCACCTTCGACGGCGACGCGGCCGGCCAGAAGGCCGCACTGCGGGCCTTCGAGGACGACCAGAAGTTCGCCGCCAAGACCTCCATCGCGGTCAGCCCCGGCGGCATGGACCCGTGCGAGCTGCGCCTCGCCAAGGGCGACGACGCGGTCCGCGAACTGATCGACAACCCCGTCCCGCTCTTCGAGTTCGCGCTGGGCTCGGCCGTCGCCAAGCACCGGGTGGACACGCCCGAGGGCCGGTCGGCGGCGCTGGAGGAGGCGGCGCCGATCGTCGCCAGGATCAAGGACCGCTCGATCCAGCACGAGTACGCCGTCCGGCTGGCCGGCATGCTGGGCATCCTGGACGAGCCGTTCGTGGTCCGCCGGGTGGCCCAGCTGGCCCGCTGGGACCGCGAGCGCCAGCAGAACCCCCGGGGCAACGGCCAGCGCCGCCCCGAGCCGCCGCAGCCGGCCCGCCCGGCCCGGCCCGCCTTCGTGCTCAACCCGCGCGACCCGGCCCAGTTCGTCGAGCGCGAACTGCTCAAACTGGCCCTCCAGCACCCGGACCTGGTCGCGCCGGCCTTCGACAACTACGCCGAGGACGAGTTCCCCACCCCGCCCTACACCGCCGTGCGGCGGGCCATCGGCCAGGTCGGCGGCGCCGCGTACGGGGCCACTCTGGCCGACTTCACCAGTGTGGTGCGCGAGGGCTGCCCGGACGACCGGGTGCGCTCGCTGGTCACCGAGCTGACCGTGGAACCGGTGCGCTCGCGCCGCAAGGTGGACGCCGTCTACGCGGGGGAGTTCCTGGTCAAGCTGCGGCTGCTGGCCGTGGACCGGCGGGTCGACGAGGTCCGCGCCCACCTCCAGCGCCTCGGCAACCGCGCCGCCCCGGAGGACCTGCACGCGGTGCAGACCGAGCTGTGGCAGCTCCAGCAGTACGGGCAGTCCCTGCGCAGCGGCGGTTCCGCCGCGCTCTAGCGCGTGTCCTCCCGGCAAGGACACGGCCAGGACCCGTTCGCGCCCCCGTTCAGAAAGTCCGCGCACGAGTCTCGGCCACGGAGCGTGGCGTGCCGCACACTGGAGGGCGTCCTGCCTCCGTACAGCGCGGGTCCGCCAGAGTCGCGCCCGCCCAGAGGGGATGCCCGTGGACCGAGGCCCCGCCGCGACCGCCCAGCCGACCACCGATCCGCTCGCCCCGCCTCCGCCGTCCGACGACACCGCCGACCCGCCGGAGGACCACGGCCGGGCGGGGCCGCCGCCCGCGGACGGCGCGCGCGGGGCCGCCCAGGGCCGCCCGTCGGGGCACCCCGAGGCCGAGGGGGCGGGCGGCCCCGAGGAGACAGAGGGCAGAGAGGACACCGAGGACACCGAGGACACCGAGGACGGGGACGCCGAGGACTCCGAGAACGCCGAGGGTGCCGAGGGTGCCGGTCGGGAGGAGCCGGAGGACCCCGAGGAGACGGTCGGCCCGCGGCGCCCGGCGGCCACCGATCCGAGCGGGCCCGCCGCCGACCTGCTCCGCCAGTACCTCCGCGAGATCGGCCGGATCCGGCTGCTCACCGCCGCCGAGGAGGTCGACCTCGCCCGCCGGATCGAGGCCGGCCTGTTCGCGGAGGAGCGACTGCACCGCGAACCGCCGCCCGCCGACCGGCTGGCCGCCGAACTCGGCACCCTGGTGCTGATCGGCCGGCTCGCCAAGCGCCGGCTGATCGAGGCCAACCTGCGGCTGGTGGTCTCCGTCGCCAAGCGCTACATCGGCCGCGGCCTCACCCTGCTCGACCTGGTCCAGGAGGGGAACCTCGGGCTGATCCGGGCGGTCGAGAAGTTCGACTACGCCCGGGGCTACAAGTTCTCCACCTACGCGACCTGGTGGATCCGCCAGGCGATGAGCCGCGCCCTGGCCGACCAGGCCCGGACGATCAGGGTCCCGGTGCACGTCGTCGAACTGATCAACCGGGTGGTGCGGGTGCAGCGTTCGCTGCTCCAGGAGCGCGGGACCGAGCCCGGCCCGGCCGACATCGCGGCCGCCCTGGAGCTCACCGAGGAACGGGTGCGGGAACTGCTCCGGCTCGCCCAGGAGCCCATCTCCCTGCACACCCCGGTCGGCGAGGAGGACGACGTCGCGCTCGGCGACCTCATCGAGGACGCCGACGCGGCCTCACCCGCCGAGTCCGCCGCCTTCCTGCTGCTGCGCCAGCACCTGGAGGCGGTGCTGGCCACCCTCGGCGAGCGCGAGCGCCAGGTGGTCCAGCTCCGGTACGGCCTGGACGACGGGCGGGCCCGCACGCTGGAAGAGATCGGCGTGCTGTTCGGGGTGACCCGGGAGCGGATCCGCCAGATCGAGTCGAAGACCCTGGTCAAGCTCCGCGACCACGCCTTCGCCGCCCAGCTCCGCGGGTACCTCGAGTAGCGGACGGCCGCACGGCGCGCCCGGTGGCGCGTCGTGCGGCCGGTCGGTCCGTCAGCCGGGCAGCCGGTCAGCCGGTCAGCCGGTCAGCCGGTCAGCTGGACGGCGCCGGAGCCGGGTCGCCGGCGGCCGCCGGCGGGGAGGCCGGGCCGACCGGGATCGGGGTGTTGGCGACCACCCGGGCCAGGTCGGAGATGCTGGAGGTGCAGGAGGCGCCCTCCGGCTGGGCCTGCTTGCCGCAGACCTGGAGGACGGCCGAAGGGTCGCCCGCGTTCACCATCTGCGAGTAGTTGTCGTACCCCCAGTGGATCAGCGCCGTCTCCGACTCGCCGCCGCTGGTGGTGATGGTCGCCTGGTCGCCGGGCTGGCCCTCGGTGATGGCGGCCCAGGCCGCCTGGCACTTCTGGCTGTACCGGAGGTAGATGACGACCTTGCCGATGTTGGTGGTCAGCAGGGTGCGGGCGTCGCCGCCGCAGCCGGCCGCCTTGGGGTCCTTGTGCGCGCAGCCGAGCGCCTGGCAGGCCGGGACCGCCGGGGCGGGGTTGGCCGGCACGGCGGGTGCGGAGGTGCTCGGCGAGGCGGAGTCGACGGGCGTCACCGACGTGGAGGGCAGCACCGTGGCGGCGGTCGGTCCGACGTTGTCCTCGTCGGCGCCGGAGAAGTACCGCACCCCGGCGAGGGCCAGCAGCAGGACCGCGACCACCGAGGCGGCGACCAGGGCCACGGACCGGCCGCGCACCGGGCCGGTCGGCCCCTTGGTGGACCTGGCGCGGTCGGGAGCGGGAACGGCGGTGAGGTCGGGGGTGCCCCCGGTACCGGTGCCGTCGGCGCCCGGGTCCCGGTCGGGCCCGTCCGACTGCTCCGCTGTCCCAGTGGCCTCCGCGGCCTCCGCGGCCTCCGCGGTCTCCGCGGTCTCGGCAGCCTCGGCGCCCGCCGCCGTGTCACCCGACGTGGCCCCCTCGGCCGCCGTCAGCTCCCACAGCGCCCGCAGCTTCGGCCCGTCGCAGTCGACTGCTCCGACCAGCGCGTCCAGCGCCTGCTCGGTGATGACCCGCTTGCCGTTCAGCCAGCGCTCCCAGGAAGCCCGGCTGTAGTGGGTCCGGGCGGCCAGTTCGGAGAGCGAGAGCCCGGTCGCGTCCTTGACGGCTCGCAGCTCCTCCGTGAGGCGCCTGGCAGGGTCGGACAGGTCGTCGGGCAGCTGCTTCCAGGCGGAACCCATGCGGTCTCTTCCAAACGTGCGAGGCGGGCGGGGCGGGCGGTGCTGGAACCGGTCCGGGCCCCGGTGACGTGTCCGCGTCTCAAACCTCGACGGCCCGGTGTCCCAATACCCAGGTCCTGGCGCTGAGACGGACGGAAGTGTCTCACAACACCGGGAGACGCTCGAACATTCATATGGCGGTCGGGCATTGTTCTTCCCGACGGGGCAGTCCGCCGCCCCGGTCCCACCGCCCGGGTGCCGTCCCCTACGGCCCCGGTGCCGCCGTTCCCTGGCCCTCCACCGGTCCGAGACAGTCTCACGGGGGGATACTGCCCCGGACCGCAGGGAAGCACGGTGGGAAGGGTGTCCCAAGCCGTCTCAGGCAGCCCTTCCCACCGTGGTCACGACCCCGCGCGCCTGCTCGTGGCGACGCCCGCCCGCCTGCTCGCCCGTACGCCTGCCCGCCTGCCCGCCCTGCCGGGGACTCGCCCACCGGTGTCTCAGTGGTGGAAGGCCGTCCGGACCGGCACGCCGAGGTCCTTGAGCGGGACCGGCTGGCTGCGCAGCTCCGGCAGCAGCCGTTCCAGGTCCGTGAGCAGCAGATCGGCGAGGTCGCGCGAGAACCCGTTGCGGCAGACCACCCGCAGGACCGCGAGGTCCTCCCGGTTCGCCGGGAAGGTGTACGCGGGCACCTGCCAGCCGCGCTCGCGCAGCCGTCGCGACACGTCGAACACGTCGAACGGCACTTCGTCCGCGGTGGTGAACGCGAACACCGGCAGCTCGTCGCCCCGGGTGATCAGCCGGAAGCCGCCGAGGCCCTCGATCTCCCCGGCCAGATAGCCGGCCACCTCCCGGCAGACGCCCTGGACGGCCCGGAAGCCGGCCCGGCCCAGCCGCAGGAAGGTGTAGTACTGCGCGACCACCTCGGCGCCGGGCCGCGAGAAGTTCAGTGCGAAGGTCGGCATCTCGCCGCCCAGGTAGTTGACCCGGAACACCAGCTCCTCGGGCAGCGCCTCGTGGTCCCGCCAGAGCGCCCAGCCGACGCCCGGGTAGACCAGTCCGTACTTGTGGCCGGAGGTGTTGATGGAGGCGACCCGGGGCAGCCGGAAGTCCCAGGCCAGGTCCTCGTCCAGGAACGGCGCGACCATGGCGCCGGAGGCGCCGTCCACGTGCACCGGCACGTCCAGGCCGGTGCGCTGCTGGAGGTCGTCGAGCGCGGCGCAGATCGCCTCCACCGGCTCGTAGGAGCCGTCGAAGGTCGAGCCGAGCACTCCGACCACGCCGATGGTGTTCTCGTCGCAGAGCTCCACCGCCTGTTCGGGGCCGAGGTGGAAGCGCTCGCCGTCCATCGGCGCGGTGCGGGCCTCGACCTCCCAGAAGGCGCAGAACTTCTCCCAGCAGACCTGCACATTGACGCCCATCACCAGGTTGGGCCGGGCACCGGCGGCGTAGCGCTCGGCGTTGCGGGTCGTCCAGCGGCGCTTGAGCGCGAGTCCGGCCAGCATGCAGGCCTCGCTGGAGCCGGTGGTGGAACAGCCGATGGCGGCGTCCGGGTCCGGGGCGTGCCACAGGTGGGCGAGGATCGACACGCAGCGCCGCTCCAGTTCGGCGGTCTGCGGGTACTCGTCCTTGTCGATCATGTTCTTGTCGAGGCACTCGGTCATCAGCCGGGCGGCCTGGACCTCCATCGAGGTGGTGACGAAGGTCGCCAGGTTGAGCCGCGCGTTGCCGTCCAGCAGCAGCTCGTCGTGGATCAGCTGGTACGCCGTGTCGGCCGGGACCGGGCCGTCGGCGAGCCGGTGCAGCGGGGGCGACAGCTCCATCCCGCCGAGCGGGTCGGCGGCGGTGCCGACGAACGGTCCGACGGTCAGCCGGCGGTCGTCACCGGTGCCCTTGTGCAGTGCCATGGCGAATCCGCCGCCCTTCCGTCCGGTGGCCCGGGTCGCCTTCCACGCTGCCACCGGACGCCGGGTGGCGCATCCGCTGCGGCGGAGCGCCCACGACCCGGGGCACCCCGCCCCGGCGGTCTCAGCCCGCCGTCTCCGGGTGGATCTGCTCGCGGGCGGCCCGGTACTGCTGGCGGACCGCCGAACCGACCGCCGGGTCGTGCTCGGCGTCCGGGGCGACGGTGACGGCCCCCGGCAGCTCCCAGCGCGGCGGCTCGGGCGTTCCGGCCAGCGCCCAGGCCGCCTGCCGGGCCGCGCCGCGCGCCGCGTGCGCACCGGGGGGCGGGACGACCACGGGGACGCCGAACAGCTGCGGCGCGACGTGCCGCACCGCCGCCAGCCGTCCGGCGGCGCCCAGCAGGAAGACCCGCTTCACTTCGACGCCGCGGGCGCGCAGCACGTCCAGGGCGTCGGCGCTGTTGCAGAGCATGCCCTCGACGGCGGCCCGGGCCAGGTGCTGAGGGGACATCGACTCGGCCCGCAGGCCGGTCAGGGTGCCGGCCGCGTGCGGCAGCGCGGGCGTCCGCTCGCCGTCCAGGTAGGGGAGCAGCACCAGCCCGTACGCGCCGGGGGAGGACTGCATCGCGAGGTCGCTGAGGCCCTCCAGGTCGCGGCCGAGCACGGCGGCGGTGGAGCGCAGCACCTGGGCGGCGTTCAGGGTGGCGACCATCGGCAGGTGGCGGCCGGTGGCGTCGGCGAAGGAGGAGACCAGCCCGGTGGCGTCCACCACGGCCTGCTCGTGCACCGCGAAGATCGTCCCGGAGCTGCCGAGCGAGACCACCGCGTCCCCCGGGCCGAGGCCGAGGCCGAGCGCGGCGGCCATGTTGTCCCCGGTGCCGGCCGAGATCAGCAGGCCCTCGGGGGTGTGGCCGGCGGGTTCGGCGGGGCCGAGCACGTCCGGCAGCTTCAGCTGGTGGCCCAGGGCCAGTTCGACCAGGTCCTGGCGGTACTCGGCGGTGATCGGGGACCAGTAGCCGGTCCCGGAGGCGTCGCCCCGGTCGGTGGTGCGGCGCCTGGGGTGGCCGAGCAGCTGCCAGACCAGCCAGTCGTGCGGGAGCAGCACCTCGGCGACCCGCCGGGCGTTGGCCGGCTCGAACTCGGCGAGCCAGCGCAGTTTGGCGACGGTGTACGTGGGGCCGGGGACGGCGCCGATCGCCGCCGTCCAGGCCGCGGGGCCGCCCAGCTCGTCCACCAGGGCGGCGGCGGCGCCGCCGGCGCGCGGATCGTGCCACAGGATCGCCGGCCGGACCAGCACGCCGCCGGCGTCGAGGCCGATCATGCCGTGCTGCTGCGCGCTGACGCCGATCGCCCGGACGCTCTCCAGCAGGCCGCCGGCCGCCGCGTCGCCGAGGGAGTGCAGCCAGAGCTGCGGATCGGCCTCGCCGGGGCGGGTGTCCGGGTCCTCCGGAGCGGGGTGGTCGGCCTTGCCGGAACGCAGGACGGCGCCGGTTGCGGAGTCGCACGCGACGATCCTGGTGCGACCGGTGGAGCTGTCTATCCCCGCGACGATGGCCATAGTCGAGATCATGCCTCAGCGGGCGTCCGGACGCGGCCCGGCCGGGCAAGTTTTGCCCGTTCGGTACCGCGCCCGGGAGCCCTCGTCCGGCCGGGCGCCACCGAGGTGCCGACCGGCCTTCGGACCCGCCCCGGGCGCGGTGGCCCGGGGCGGCGGCCAGGCACGACGGTCAGGGGCGGAAGGTGCCCCAGGCGTCGTCCTCGGCCTTCGGCCGGTTGAAGTACGGCACCCGGTCGGTGACGGCGTTGGGCAGCCGGTCGCCGACCTTGTCGGCGACGGCTCCGGCGGCCTTCCCGGCGACCGCGCCGGCCTGCTGGCGGGCCTTGTCCGTCGCGCCCTGGACCTTGGGGTTCTGGGCGACCTGCCGGGTGACCCTGGCGATCTGCTCGTAGCGCTGGCGCCCGGCCCGCGTGCCGAGTACGTAGCCCGCTGCGAGTCCGACGCCGAACGACAGCTTCCACATGGTCGGATTCCACCCTCTCCTGGCGGCCATTGCCGCGTTGCCCTACCCGTCTGTCGGGACGGTGAACCGTCGGTGACCCCAGCATCCACGGACGGGGCCCCGGGCGCGCGGGGAGCGCACCCGGCGGGGCCGGTCGGCGGCGGCCGGGGAAAGCGATTGGCGGACCACCCCCCCGAGTGCGCTAATGTATGTCCCGCAGCGAGCGCCGAGGAGCCCGGGAGACCGGGGGCCGAAGCGGAAGCTCGATCCCCCATAGCTCAATTGGCAGAGCAGCCGACTGTTAATCGGCAGGTTATTGGTTCGAGTCCAATTGGGGGAGCCGAGGTGGTGGCCTTCGGGCCCATCACCCGTACGTGGTACGGCTGTTGTGTACCGCGATCCCGCATAGCTCAATTGGCAGAGCAGCCGACTGTTAATCGGCAGGTTATTGGTTCGAGTCCAATTGCGGGAGCTGCGCCGGGTCCGCCCGGTGACTGCTCAGAGCGAAGGCCCCTCGGTAGACCGGGGGGCCTTCGTGTTGCCCGGGCCCGACTCCGGGCCCCGGCGGGCCGGCTCAGGCGAGCGCCTGCTGGTACAGCTCGGCGACCCATTCGTCGAAGGCGACGCTGTACGAGGTCTCGGGTGTCGCGCCGCCCTCCTGGTAGCCGCCGATCACCCCGATCACCCGCCCGTTGGTGGTCAGCCACGGGCTCCCGCTGGTGCCGTCGGTGTAGCCGCCGCAGTCGAACCGTTCCTGGGTCGGGCTCTGCGAGGCGGTCAGGCCCGAGCAGGTGATCGGCTCGTCCCGCTCGTTGGGGTAGCCGGTGACCGAGACCGCCAGGCCGAAGCCCTGGTCGGTGCCGAGCGGGTTGCCGCCGACGGCGTCCTCGACCTGCTGCCCGTTCACCGGCCGCACGGTGACGAACGCCACATCGTACTCGGGGTCGTCGTCGGACTCCCAGTGCGGATCGACGGTGACCGACTCCACCGGCCAACTCCCGTACGGCGAGTACCCGTTGCGGTAGCCGGGAGTGAACACCAGACCGTCCAGCAGGCCGATCCGGCGGCTCTGCACGCAGTGCGCGGCGGTGACCAGCAGATTGCGCCGCGGGCTCCTCACCACGCTCGCCGTGCACGCCCTGGGGCCCTCCGAGGTGTGCACGGACAGGGTGCCGATCCGGTCCCAGGCGGGGTTCTGCGGCGCGACCGAGGCCGTCCGGCCCTCCTCGCCCCCGCCGCAGGCGATGGCGGCGGCCAGCAGCAGGGCCGCCAGGGCGAGCGTCCGGGCCGCGCGCGCGGGTCGAACCGGGCGGGAGGGCATCGGTGCTCCGTCTGGTCCTCGGGGGCGGTCGCCGCCGGTCATGCGTCCGCCGTTCGAGAGCAAGATCTATCAGGCCGGGCCCGGCCGCGCCACTGCCGCCGCCGACTCCCGACCCCCCGTCACCCGGCCCTGCCGGAGCGCCCGCCGCAGACCCGCCGCCGCCCGCCCGCCTACCCGCCGACTGTCCGTCGGCGGCCCGCCGGGGTCGGCCGCCCCCGGTGCGCACCCGTGTGCGCCCCCGGCGCGCACCACGGGTGATCGACCGGCTATGCTGCCCGGGACGGCCTTTCGGGGCCGTCTGCTGCTGCCGCGACCGGCTTGCCGTCGCGCGCTGCGAACCGGGGCGGTAGCTCAGCCGGTTAGAGCAGGGGACTCATAATCCCTTGGTCGTGGGTTCGAGTCCCACCCGCCCCACCTCTCACGCCCGCGCGGGCGGCCCCCCGGCTGGGAAAACCCTAGGGGATCAAGCCCGCCGCCACGCCACGACGCGCCGGAATTCACCCGCTCGTGGGCACCGCCCGGCCACCCCGCCACCCCCTCCGTCCGAGGCCCGTGCTCCCGGACGCCCCTCCCCGGTCCACCGATCGGTTGACCCCCTCCACCGCGCCCGCCGGCCGCCGGGACCCTTCGGTCGATCCGTCGGCGGGGCCCCGCGCGGGAGGCTCGTAGGCGTCAGGGAGGCCGCCCGCGGCGCCTCGGTGCTCGGCCAGGTCCGGGAGCCGGACCGGGAGCCGGACCGGGAGCCGCTGAGCCCGCGCGAGCCGGAGGTGCTGGAGCCGGTCGCCGCCGGATCCACCGACCGGGAGGCGGCGGCCCGGCTGTTCATCGGCGAGGCCACCGTGAAGACCCACCTGATCCACGTCTACGCCGAGCTCGGCGTCAAGGACCGCGCCTCGGCCGTCGCCGCCGGCTTCGACCTGGGCCTGCTCACCCCCACCGGTCGCCCGTAAGCTGGCCGGATGCTCGAATCCGCGCTGCTGCCGACCCCGCTGGCGGACTGCACCGACGAGGCGCTCGCCCGGGCCGGGGTGGAGCTGCGGCTCAAGCGGGACGACCTGGCGCACCCGCTGGTGCCGGGGAACAAGTGGCGCAAGCTCGCGCCGAACCTGGCGGCCGCCGTCGAGGGGGGCCACACCCGGCTGCTGACCTTCGGCGGGGCGTACTCCACCCATCTGCGGGCGGTCGCGGTGGCGGCCGCGGCGCTCGGGCTGGAGAGCGTCGGGCTGGTCCGCGGCGAGGAACTGGCCGACCGGCCGCGCAACTGGTCGCTGCGGGCCGCGGAGGCGGCCGGGATGGAGCTGGTGTTCCTGACCCGGGCCGAGTACCGGGAGGCCGCCGGCCGGGCCGGGGAGGGGGCGGGGTGGCGCTGGGGCCCTGGCCTGGTGCTGCCGGAGGGCGGCTCCAACGGCCTCGCGGTCACCGGCGCGGCGGAGATCGTGGCGGAGCTGGCCGACCTGGGCGAGCGCGACGTGGTCTGCTGCCCGGTCGGCACCGGCGGCACGCTGGCCGGGATCGCGGCCGGGCTGCCGCCGGGGGCGCGGGCGCTGGGCGTGGCGGTGCTGCGCGGCGGCGAGGGGTACCTGGAGGACGAGGTGACCCGGTTGCACCGGGAGGCGTACGGGCGGGAGTTCGACGGCTGGCGGATCGACCACGGGCACCACGGCGGCGGCTACGGCCGGGTGCCGGCCGCGCTGGAGGAGTTCGCGGCCGGCTTCGAGCGGCGGCACGGGATCGCCCTGGAGCGCCGCTATGTCGCGAAGACGCTGGCCGCCCTGTACGACCTCACGGCGGCCGGCGCCTTCCCGCCCGGCACCAGGCTCACCGCCGTGGTCACCGGGCTGCCCGACCCAGCCTGAGCCGGGCGCCGGGCGCCGGGCGCCGGACGGGAAGGGGCGGGAAAGGGCCGGAAGGCCGCGCCGGGCCTCAGCCGAAGGTGAGGTTGGCGCAGGGGTCGGCGTCGGCGCCGCGGCTGTTCTCGGCGATGCCGCTGGGGACGCTGCTGGGCAGCGGTCCGGTGGCGGCCGGCGGTGCGGCGGGGGCACCGGTGGGGGCGCCGGCAGGGGCACCGACGGCGGCTCCCACGGCAGCGGGCGCGCCGCCGGGCACGGGCCGGGCGGTCGGACCGGTGGTGGCCGCGGGCGCCGGGCGGTAGTCGCGCCCGAGGGTGACCGTGACGCCCTCGGAGCCCGGCTCCTCGGTCGTCCTGGCGCCGGGGAAGAGCGTGGCGAGCTGGTCGGCGACGGCCTTGAACGGCGGGTCGTAGGCGATCTCGGTGCGCAGCCGGCCGCCGGTGGTGGCGCCCAGCGAGACATTGGTGAAGCCCTGGGCGCGGATCGCCGCGGCGCCCCGGCCGGCGAGGCCGTCGGTGCCGACGCCGTTGACCACGGTGACCGTGGCGGCGAGCTGCTCGGAGCTCAGCGGGGTCGCGGCCGGCGCGGGGGTCGCGGCGCCGTCGGTGGCGGCGGGCGAGGGGGCGGCGGTGTCGGCGTCCGCGACCAGGCCGGTGCTCTGGCCGTCCAGGGTGCGGTCCTCGCGGAGCAGCCGCCACAGGGTGTCCACGTCGGGGTGGACCAGGTCGACCCGGCCCTTCTGCACGACCGAGAACCGCCAGGGGGTGGTGACGAAGGTGATGTCGGACAGCTTGATCTGCTGCAGCGACTGCGCGAAGTCGACCAGCTTCATCGCGGTGCCGAGGCCCTCGTCGACGGTCAGCGAGCGGGTGGCGGCGTCGGCGAGCGGGAGCAGGGTCGGCAGTGAGAAGCCCTGGGACTGGATCTTGCGGATCATCGAGGAGAGGAAGGCCTGCTGGCGCTTCATCCGGCCGATGTCGGAGTTGTCGCCGATGCCGTAGCGGGCGCGGAGGTAGTCGACGGCCGGCTGGCCGGCGATCTTCTGCAGGCCCTTGCGGAGCTTGATGTTGTGCGAGTTGACGTCGTTGGGGACGCAGACCTCGACGCCGTTGATGGCGTCGGTCATCGCGGCGACGCCCTTGAAGTCGACCACGATGGTGTGGTCGATCCGCAGCCCGGTGAGCGCCTCGACGGTGTTCTGGGTGCAGGCCGGGTTCCCCTTGGGGGACTCGCCGACGGTGAAGGCCTCGTTGAACATCTGGTTGGTGCGGGGCTTCGTCCAGTCGCCGCTGGGCAGCCGGCAGGACGGGACGGTGACCAGGGTGTCGCGGGGTATGGAGACGCCGACGGCGTGCTTCCGGTCGGCGTAGACGTGCAGCAGGATCGCGGTGTCCGAGTGGCCCACCCCCTCGTCGCCGCCGCCGAGGTCGGAGTTCCCGTCGTTGCGGGTGTCCGAGCCGAGCAGCAGGACGTTGACCGGGACCGAGGCCCCGGGAGCGGTGGGTACCGGCGCGGGCGGGCGCTCGGTGGCGACACCACCGGCGTCGAAGGTGCTGATGTTGGTGTCCAGCCGGTGGTAGAACCAGGCTCCGGCTCCGGCCACGGTCAGCACCAGGACGGCCGCGAGTCCTATGACGGTCCGTATGACACGCCGACGGCGCGAGCTGCCGCTCATCCTTCCCGTCCCCCCGTTTTCCGTTCTGGGATCCCACCCGGCCGCCGGTCGGCGGGCGGGTGCCTCGTCTTCGAACGTTAGACGTCTCGGGGGAGTGTTCGGTTACCTCCGATCGGCGGACAATTCGGAGGCCGGAGCTGTGATGCTGCTCACGCGCCGGGGCCGGTGGCGCCGGTGAGCATCCGGCGGAGCAGGTCGCGCAGCTGGGTCCGCTCCTCGGAGTCGAGCGCGGCGAGCGGCTCGCGGGCGAAGTTCAGCGACTCGCGGAGCTCCTCGGAGGCGCCCGCCCCGGTCTCGGTGGCGGCGACCAGCTTGACCCGGCGGTCCTGGAGGTCGGGCTGGCGGGTGACGAAGCCGCGGGTCTCCAGCCGGTCCACGATGCCGGTGATGTTGGAGGGCTCGCAGCTGAGCGTCTGGGCGATCTGGCGCATGGGCATCGGGCCGCGCCGCAGCAGCGCGAGGACCTTGGCCTGCGCTCCGGTGAGCGAGCGGGCGGCGGCGGCCTCCTCGTACTCGCGGTGGAAGAGTGCGACCAGGTTCGCCATGAGATCGACGACCTCGCGGGTGATCTCGTCGGTCTGCGGTGCGGTGGCCCGGGTCGGCTGGGTGTCCATGCTTCCCATCATACCTGAACAGTTGACAACGTGAACCTTTCATGCCCATTGTTACTTCACCGACTCAACCTTTTATGTGGGGAGATCATCATGACCGCCGAGCCGACCGCCGCTCCGGAAGCACCCGCCACCGCCCGCGAGTGGCACCTCGCCGCCCGCCCCGAGGGCTGGCCCGTCCCGACCGACTTCGCCCTGGTCGAGGCGCCGGTCCGGACCCCGGGCCCGGGCGAGATCCTGGTCCGCAACACGGACCTGTCGGTCGACCCCTACATGCGCGGCCGGATGAACGACGCCAAGTCCTACATTCCGCCGTTCCAGCTCGGCGCGGCCATGGACGGCGGCGCCGTCGGCTACGTCGTGGCCTCGGCGGCCGAGGGCTTCGCCCCGGGCGACGCGGTGCTGCACGGGCTCGGCTGGCGCGAGTACGCCACCCTGCCCGCCAAGCACGCGGTCAAGGTGCCGGAGATCGAGGGCGTCCCGCTCTCCGCCTACCTCGGCGTGCTCGGCATGCCCGGCCTGACCGCCTACGCGGGCCTGCTCGCCGTCGGCGCGCTCAAGGAGGGCGACCGGGTCTTCGTCTCCGGCGCGGCCGGCGCGGTCGGTTCGATCGTCGGCCAGATCGCGAAGCTCAAGGGCGCCTCGCTGGTGGTCGGTTCGGCCGGCTCGGCGGAGAAGGTCGACCGGCTGACCGGGGAGTTCGGCTTCGACGCCGCCTTCAACTACAAGGACGGCCCGGTCGGCGAGCAGCTCGCCAAGGTCGCCCCGGAGGGCATCGACCTCTACTTCGACAACGTCGGCGGGGAGCACCTGGAGGCCGCGATCAACGCCCTGGGCGTGCACGGCCGGGCCGTGCTGTGCGGCGCGATCGCCCACTACAACGACACCGCCGCCGCCCCCGGCCCGCGCAACCTGATGCAGGTCATCGGCAAGCGGCTGCGCCTGGAGGGCATCCTGGTCGGCGACCACGACGCGCTCCGCCCGCAGTTCGTCGCCGAGGTGGGCGGCTGGCTCCAGGAGGGGAAGCTGCGCTCCGAGGAGACCGTGGTGGACGGCTTCGAGAACGCCGCCCAGGCCTTCCTGGACATGCTGCGCGGTGCCAACACCGGCAAGATGGTGGTCCGACTGAAGGGCTGACGCCCCGTCCCGACGGCCCCCGCTCCCGCCTCGTACCGGCCACCGCCGGTGCGAGGCGGTTTGCGTACCCGGCGGAGGGGATCCGGCCGCACTACCGCATTCCGGCCGGATCCGAAAGTGCGTCAGCACCGCTGCGGGGAGGCGCGGTACGGTGGTCCCGCCTGGCGATGGGGCCGTTCGGGGGAGAGATCCCACCGAGGGGTGGACCTCGTTGCGGATTCGACTAGCATTGAGCGAAAGCCTGTCCGTTTTGCTCAATTTAGTGACTTAATGTCGGCTAACGTGGGTAACTGTGGATCAACTACGGGCACGAACGCGAGGCAGCTGGGGAAGGCGACCCTCGTCCACAGCCTGGAGGTCCCGGTGACGACACGTGGAGTCCTGTACGTCCACTCCGCGCCCCGCGCGCTGTGCCCGCACGTCGAGTGGGCCGTCGCGGGGGTGCTCGGAGTGCGGGTGAGCCTGGACTGGATCCGCCAGCCGGCCGCGCCCGGACACTGGCGCGCCGAGCTCTCCTGGCAGGGCGAGCCCGGCACGGCCTCGAAGCTCGCCTCCGCGCTGCGCGGCTGGCAGCTGCTGCGGTACGAGGTCACCAGTGAGCCCTGTGCCACGGCCGAGGGCGAGCGCTACAGCAGCACGCCCTCGCTCGGCATCTTCCACGCCGTCACCGGCATCCACGGTGACATCCTCATCCCCGAGGACCGGCTGCGCGCCGTCCTGCTGCGCGCCCGCAGCGAGGGGGCGGACCTCGAGGGCGAGATCGCCATGCTGCTCGGCAAGCCCTGGGACGACGAGCTGGAGCCTTTCCGCTACGCGGGCGAGGGTGCCCCGGTGCGCTGGCTGCACCAGGTGGTCTGACCCGCCGCGGGACGAACGACGAGGAGGGGCCGGCGCTCAGTACGAGCGCCGGCCCCTCCTCGTCGGACGCGGTCCGGTTGCGGACCCTCGCCCCGGGGTCAGCGGGAGCGGAAGGCCAGCACCACGTTGTGGCCGCCGAAGCCGAACGAGTTGTTCAGCGCCGCGATCCGGCCCTCGGGCAGCGGGCGGGCCTCGCCGCGGACGATGTCCGCGTCCACGTCGTCGTCCAGCTCGTCGACGTTGATGGTCGGCGGGGCGAGGCGGTGGTACAGGGCCTGCACGGTGGCGACGGTCTCGATGCCGCCGGCGCCGCCCAGCAGGTGGCCGGTCATCGACTTGGTCGCCGAGATGGCGATGTGGTCGAGCTCCTCGCCCAGCTCCTTGCGGAGCGCCTTCAGCTCGGCGGTGTCACCCTGCGGGGTCGAGGTGGCGTGCGCGTTGACGTGCACGATCTCGGCCTTGTCGAGCTGGTTGCGCTCGAACAGGTCGGCCAGCGCGCGGGCCACGCCGGCCCCGGTCGGCTCGGGCTGGGCGATGTGGTGGGCGTCCGAGGACAGGCCCTGGCCCACCGCCTCGCAGTAGATGCGGGCCCCGCGGGCCTCGGCGTGCTCCACGGACTCCAGCACGACCACGCCGGCGCCCTCGCCGAGCACGAAGCCGTCCCGGCCCTTGTCGTACGGGCGGGAGGCGCGCTCGGGGTCGTCGTTGTTCTTGGACATCGCCATCATGTTGGCGAACGCGGCGATCGGCAGCGGGTGGATCGCCGCCTCGGTGCCGCCGGCCACCACGACGTCGGCGCGGCCGTTGCGGATCATCTCGATCGCGTAGCCGATCGCCTCGGCGCCGGAGGCACAGGCGGAGACGGGGGTGTGCACACCCGCGCGGGCGCCGACCTCCAGACCGACGTTGGCCGCCGGGGAGTTGGGCATCAGCATCGGGACGGTGTGCGGGGAGACCTTGCGGGCGCCCTTCTCCTTCAGTACGTCGTACTGGTCGAGCAGGGTGGTGACGCCACCGATGCCGGAGGCGATCACGGCGCCCAGGCGCTCCGGGGCCAGCTTGGAGGACTCGTCGGTGGCCGGGGTCTCGAAACCGGCGTCGGCCCAGGCCTCGCGGGCGGCGATCAGCGCGAACTGCGCCGAGCGGTCCAGCTTGCGGGCCAGCGGACGGGGGAGGATCTCGCCCGGCTCGACGGCGGTGCGCGCGGCGATCCGGACGGGCAGCTCGGCGGCCCACTCCTCGGTCAGGACAGCCACCCCGGAGCGCCCGGCGAGCAGGTTCTCCCAGGTGGTGGCGGCGTCGCCGCCCAGCGGCGTGAAGGCGCCGATACCCGTGACGACCACGGTACGGTTTTCAACGGTCACTGGATCTTCTTCTCTCACGTTCGTGCGGGGGGTCGGCGGCGGGCCGAATGTGGGCCCGGCCGGGCGCCCGGTGGGCGTCCCGGCCGGCGGGTCGGCCGACCCGGTGGAGTCGGCCGATCTCAGGCATCGACAGAGTCGACGGCTCAGGCGTTGGTGAGGATGTAGTTCACCGCGTCGCCGACGGTCTTCAGGTTCTTGACCTCGTCGTCCGGAATCTTGACGTCGAAGCGCTCCTCGGCGGCCACGACGACCTCGACCATGGACAGCGAGTCGACGTCCAGGTCGTCGGTGAAGGACTTGTCGAGCTCGACGTCCTCGGTCGGGATGCCGGCGATCTCGTTGACGATCTCGGCGAGACCTTCCAGAACCTCGTCCTTGGTAGCCATACTGGCTGCTCCTCTTCGGTGTTGAATGCGGCCGCCCGGCGGACGGACGCAGGTTTGTGGTGGATCGGGCAGAAAACGCCTAGGGGAGCGTAACGACCGCCGCGGCGTACACGAGACCCGCCCCGAACCCGATGATCAGTGCGAGGTCCCCGCTGCGGGCCTCGCCGCTCTCCAGCATGCGCTCCATCGCGAGCGGGATGGAGGCCGCCGAGGTGTTCCCGGTCTCCGCGATGTCGCGGGCGACCGGCACCGACTCGGGCAGCTTGAGGGCCTTGATCATGGCATCGGTGATCCGCATGTTGGCCTGGTGGGGGATGAACGCGCCGAGCTGGTCGGCGGTGATCCCGGCGGCGTCCAGCGCCTGCTGGGCCACCTTCGCCATCTCCCAGACCGCCCAGCGGAAGACCGTCTGACCCTCCATCCGCAGGGCCGGCCACCTGGTCTCCTCGCCGGCGCCGTTGATGGCGTCCTGCTTGGCGAAGGCGGTGTCCCAGGCCTCGGTCTGCGAGATGACGTCCTTCTGCGAACCGTCCGAGCCCCAGACGACCTTGCCGATGCCGGGGGTGTCGGACGGGCCGACGATCGCGGCGCCGGCGCCGTCGCCGAAGATGAACGCGGTCGAGCGGTCCGAGGTGTCGGTCAGGTCGCTGAGCCGCTCCACACCGATCACCAGGACGTACTCGGCGCTGCCGCCGCGCACCATGCCGTCGGCCAGGCTCAGGCCGTAGCCGAAGCCGGCGCAGGCGGCCGAGATGTCGAAGGCCGGGGCGGTGCCGCAGCCGAGCCGCTCGGCGATCTCGGTGGCGATGGCCGGGGTCTGCTTGAGGTGCGAGACGGTCGCGACGATCACGCCGCCGATCCGCGCCGGGTCGATCCCGGCCTGGGCGATCGCCTTGCCGGCGGCCTGCACCGACATCTCGGCGACGGACTCCTCCGGACCGGCCCAGCGGCGCTCGGCGATCCCGCTACGGGTGCGGATCCACTCGTCCGAGGACTCGATCCAGGTCAGCACCTCGGCGTTCGGGATCACCCGGACCGGCCGGTAGCCGCCCACGCCGTGGATGCGCGAGTACCGCGCACCGGTGACGGGGCGGATCTGGGGGGTGTTGCTCATGCCTGCTCCTGCTCCTGACCGCCGTGCTCCGCGACCAGGGCGAGTGCCTTGTCCAGGTCGGCGGGGGTCTTGAGGGCAAGCGTCGCCACACCCTTGAGGTTGCGCTTGACCAGTCCGGTGAGGGTGCCCGCCGGGGCGAGCTCGATGACGGCGGTCGCGCCCAGCTGCTGGAGGGTCTCCATGCAGAGGTCCCAGCGGACCGGGTTGGACACCTGCGACACCAGTCGGCTCAGCACCTCGGCACCGGAGGCGACCACCTGGCCGTCCTGGTTGGAGACGTAGGCGACCTCGGGGTCGGCGACCGTCAGGGTCGGGGCCAGCTTGGCCAGCCGCTCGACGCCGGGGGCCATGTGGGAGGTGTGGAAGGCACCGGCCACCTTCAGCGCGACCAGCCGGGAGCCGGCCGGCGGGTCCTCGCGCAGCGCGTCCAGCTGCGGCAGGGTGCCGGCCGCGACGATCTGGCCGCCGCCGTTGTTGTTGGCCGCGGTCAGGCCGTGCTCGGCCAGCTTGGCCGCGACGGCCTCGGCGTCGCCGCCGAGCAGGGCGACCATGCCGGTCTCGGTGGCCGCGGCGGCCTCGGCCATGGCCAGGCTGCGCTCGCGGACGAAGGTGAGGGCGTCGTGGGCGCTCAGCACCCCGGCGCCGGCGGCGGCGGTGATCTCGCCGACGCTGTGGCCGGCGACGGCGCCGACCAGCCCGCGGGCGGCGTTCTCGTCCGGGAACAGCGCGCGGGCGGTCACCAGGCCGGCGGCGACCAGCAGCGGCTGCGCGACGGCGGTGTCCTTGATCTCCTCGGCGTCCGCCTCGGTGCCCGCGCGCACAAGGTCGAGCCCGGCGACCTCCGACCAACCGCGGAGGCGGTCGGCGACGCCGTCGAGCTCCAGCCAGGGGCTGAGGAAACCGGGGGTCTGGGCACCCTGTCCAGGGGCGACGATTACGAGCACGGTTCAACCCTCTCTCGCCAGGCGCCCGGGGGCGGGTAGGCGACGGTAACGAAGAAAAGCATCCGGGATTGTAAGGTCCCTACAGCGTGGTCAGCTTGACTCTCCGGTGGCCGTGAGCCGCCCCAGCGCCAGTGCGATACGCAGGGTGAAGGCCGAACGCACGTCGGAGGGAGCGTAGCCCGTGACGTCGGTCACACGTCGGAGCCGGTAGCGCACCGTGTTGGGGTGGACGAAGAGCATCCGGGCGGCGCCCTCCAGCGAGGAGGCCTGCTCCAGGTAGACACTCAAGGTCTCCAGGAGTGCCGAACCGGCCTCGTCCAGCGGTGTGTAGATCTCCTCCACCAGCTGGCGCCGGGCCGCCTGGTCGCCCGCGAGTGCCCGTTCCGGCAGCAGATCGTCCGCCAGCACCGGCCGCGGGGCGTCCGGCCAGGCCGCGCAGGCCCGCAGACCGGCCGCGGCGGCGTGTGCCGAGCGGGTCGCCGAGAGCAGGTCGGGCACGGTCGGGCCGACCACCACCGGACCGGCCGCGAACTGGCCGATCAGCGCCCGGGCCGCGTGCACCGGCTCCTTGTCGCCGCCCACCACGACCACCAGGCGCTTGCCCAGCACCCCGGTCAGCACGTGCAGCTTGGCGTACCTGGCGGCCCGGCGGATCGCCTCCACCACCAGCTCGCTGTCACCGTCCGGCGCGGAGCCCATCACCACCCGGACCTGGCTGGGCTGGCCCCAGCCGAGCGCGGCCGCCCGGGACAGCACGCCCTCGTCGGCGTCGCCGGAGAGCAGCGAGTTGACCACCAGGGCCTCCAGCCGGGCGTCCCAGGCCCCCCGGGCCTCGGCGGCCTGGGCGTACACCTGGGCGGTGGCGAAGGCGATCTCCCGGGCGTAGACCAGCACCGACTCGCGCATGTCGGCCTCGTCGCCGGGGGCGGCCACCTCCTCGATCGCCTCCTCCATCACCTCGATGGTGGTGCGGATCAGCTCGACGGTCTGGCGCAGGGTGATCGCCCTGGTCAGCTCGCGCGGCGCGGTGCCGAAGACATCGGTGGAGATCGCCTGCGGGGCGTCCGGCTTGCGGTACCACTCGGTGAACGCGGCGATACCGGCCTGGGCGACCAGGCCGATCCAGGACCGGTGCTCCGGCGGCATCCGCCGGTACCAGCCGAGCTGGTCGTCCATCCTGGCGATCGCGGCGGAGGCGAGCTTGCCGGAGGACTTCTCCAGCCGCTTGAGGGTCGCGGCCCGGCGCTCGGCGCGGTCGGCGGCGAGCCGGCGCTCCTGCGCGGTCAGGCGCGGTGCCGCCCGCCCGGGCCGGTCTCTCCCGGCACCGGGCGTCGGGCTCTTCCCGTTCCTGTCGGGGGTGGTCGGATCGCTCTTGGAGTTCGCGGAGGCGGCTGGCACAGGGACAAGACTGCCTCACCGGAGTGACTGCTCGTGCACAGGCCCCGGCGGACGGGCGGGGTGGTGACCGTCACACCCGCCGGAGCCGGCACTACGGTGGGCCCGTGACCGATGCCCCAGCCCGTCCCAGGGCCGATCTCCGCCGCACCGCCGAGCGCTACCTCTCGACCCCCGCCGAGGGCGTCGAGACCCGGCACGCGTTCTCCTTCTCCGGGCACTACGACCCGAGGAACACGCACTTCGGGGCCCTGCTGGCGTGCAACGAGGAACAGCTCGCCCCCGGCGCCGGGTACGACGAGCACAAGCACCGGGACACCGAGATCCTCACCTGGGTGCTGGAGGGCGCGCTGGCCCACCGGGACTCGCACGGGCACAGCGGGGTGGTGCGGCCCGGCATGGTCCAGCACCTGGGCGCGGGCTCCGGCGTCAGCCACACCGAGCGCAATGTCGGCGGCGCCGACGGCCCGGTCCGCTTCGTCCAGATGTGGCTCCAGCCGGACGTCCTCGACGCGCCGCCGGTGTACGGGCTGCGCGGGGTGGAGCGGGCGGCCGACGGGTTGACGCTGCTCGCCTCCGGGCTGGCCCGGGACGCCGGCACGGAGGCGCTGCGGCTGCGGCGCGGGGACGCCGCGCTGTGGCTGGTGACCGCCGGGCCCTGGCAGCCGCTGCCGGCGCTGCCGGCCGCCGCCTACCGCTACGCGCACCTGACGGCGGGCTCGCTCGGCTACCGGACGGTGCCCGGGCCGCAGGGCGGCGGCCGTTCGATGGTGCCCGGCGACAGCGTGCGGATCACCGGGGACGCCTTCGCGGCGCCGACGGCCGGCGGGACCGGCGCGGAGCTGCTCCTGTGGGAGATGCACTCGCCGGTCTCGTACGGCTGACGGCGCCGCTGCTGCCGTACCGCCCCGCGTACTGCCGCCGTCAGCCCCGGAGTTCGGCGAGGACGGCGTCGGAGAGCACCGGCCAGACCTCGGCGGCCCACGGGCCGAAGTCGAGGTCGGTGAGCGCGACGCAGGCCACCCCGGCCTCCGGGTCCACCCACAGGAAGGTGCCGGACTGGCCGAAGTGGCCGAAGGTCGCCGGGGAGTTGGTGGTGCCGGTCCAGTGCGGGGCCTTGCCGTCGCGGATCTCGAAGCCGAGGCCCCAGTCGTTCGGCCGGCGGTGGCCGAAGCCGGGCAGCACGCCGCCGGTGCCCGGGAAGGCCACCTCGCGGGTCGCCGCGCGCAGGGTGCCCGGGTCGAGCAGCTTGGGCGACTGCAGCTCGGCGGCGAACCGGGCGAGGTCGGCGACGGTCGACAGGCCGCCGGCCCCGGCGGGGGTGCGGTGCGCGGTGTTGATCAGGGTGGCGTTCATGCCGAGCGGCTGGAACACGGCCTCGGCGGCGTACCGGCCGAACTCGATGCCCGCCGCCTCCTCCAGGGTCCGGGCCAGCACGTCGAACCCGGCGTTGGAGTAGAGCCGGCGGTTGCCGGGCTCGGCCATCACCCGGTGCTCGTCGAAGGCCAGGCCCGAGGTGTGGGCCAGCAGGTGCCGGACGGTCGAGCCCTCGGGCCCGGCCGGGTCGTCCAGCTCGAAGACGCCCTCCTCGACCGCGACCAGCACGGCGTACGAGGTGAGCAGCTTGGTCACCGACGCCAGCGGGAACAGGTGCTCCTGCGGACCGTGCGCACCCAGCAGCGCACCGTCCGCGCCCCGTACGACGGCCGCCGCCGCGTGCGGCACCGGCCAGGTCTCGATCTTCCGCAAGCTCTCCATGCGCCGACTCTAACGGGGGCGCCCGCCCCGCCGGGATGGCAGGCTTGGTCCGACCGCACTCCACGGCGCCGGTGGCGTCGGCACGTTCAGCACCGGGGGGACCGAGATGACCGTACTCGCAGCGATCGAGGCCGGACTGCGCACCTGCGACGAGGTGTTCCGGGACCCGCTCGGCGCGCCGGACCGGACGGCGCGGCACACCATCGGCGAGGTGTCGGTGGCCAGCGGGCTGACCGCGCACACCCTGCGCTGGTACGAGCGGATCGGCCTGCTGGACCCGGTCGACCGCTCGGCCTCCGGCCAGCGCCGGTACAGCGACGCCGACCTGCACCGGCTGGCCTTCCTGGGGCGGCTGCGGCTGACCGGGATGCCGGTGGCGGACATGCTGCGGTACGTGGAGCTGGCCCGCGAGGGCGACCGGACCTCCGCCGACCGGCGCGATCTGCTGCTCGCCCACCGGGAGGAGGTGCGGCAGCGGATCGCGGACCTGCACGCGACGCTGGCCGTGCTCGATCACAAGATCGACCTGTACGACGGCCGCGTCGCGCGGTGGGAGCCGTGAGCCGGGGGTCTCAGACCTCCCGGCCGAGGTACGCGGCGAGCCGGGTGTACGGACCGGCCTCGGCGGGGGCGGGCCGGACCGGGCCGAACGGCACGGCGCCGCCGCGCGGTTCGGCCGGCAGCACGGCCAGGGCGATCCCCAGCGCGGCCTCGGCCAGCCGCTCGTCCAGGCGCTCGTCCAGCGGGGGGTCGGTGTCGAGCGCGCGGGCGATGTCCCAGGCGTGGGTGACGGTCTCCAGGACGTAGCCGCCGACCGCGGCCCGGCCGGGCACCTCGCCCCAGGGCGCGAAGGTCGGGCGGTCGAGCTTGGCGTCCTCGGCCCAGGCGGCGGTCACCCGGGCCCGGGCCCGGGTGAGGGCGGCCGGCCAGCCGTCGTCGGGGAGTTCGCCGGTCGCGGCCGCGACGTCCTCGCAGTGGCCGCCCTCGCCCATGTAGGCGAGCCGGTGGATGCCGCCGACCACATGGCCGAGCAGGGTCCGCAGGTCGTACTCGGTGCACGGGGTGGGCCGGTCCAGGGTCTCCGGGGCGGCCTCGGCGACCAGCTTCTCCAACTGGTCGAGGGCGAGCAGGTACAGCGGGCGCGGGTCCTGGGTGGTGTCCATGGGAACTTTCAACTCCAGTGGTGCGGAAGGTTTTGCGGTACGGAGGCAATCTCCCGGTAAAACCTGACAAGCGCCGTCATGATTTCTGGGATCCTCGGAGCATGAAGGCCGACCGCCTGCTCTCGATCCTGCTGCTGCTCCAGACCCGCGGCCGGGTGCCCGCCACCGAACTGGCCGAACGGCTGGAGGTGTCGGTCCGCACCATCTACCGCGACGTCGAGGCCCTCTCGACGGCCGGCGTGCCGGTCTACACCGAACGCGGCCGGCACGGCGGCATCAGTCTGCTGCCCGGCTACCGCACCGATGTCAGCGGCCTGACCGCCGACGAGGCGCGCGCCCTGTTCGTGCTGTCCGCCCAGGGCGCGCACAGCGACCTCGGGCTGGACGGCGCGCTGGGTTCGGCGCTGCGCAAGGTGATGGCCGCGCTGCCAGCCCCGCACCGGCCCGGCGCCGAGCGGATCAGCGAGCGGATCCTGGTCGACCCGGCGCGCTGGCTCCAGGCCGGCGCCGCCCCCGGGCCCGACCTCGGCGAGCTGCAGTACGCCGTGTTCGCCGACCGGCGCCTGCGGCTGCGCTACCGGCACAGCGGCTCGCCCGCCCCGGCGGAGTACACCGTGGACCCGTACGGCCTGGTCAGCAAGGCCGCCGTCTGGTACCTGGTGGCCGATCTGCGCGGCGAGCCGCGGCTGTTCCGGGCCGACCGGGTGCTGTACGCGGAGACCGCCGAGGAGTCGGTGCGCCGACGGCCGGGGGTGGGGCTCGGCGACGTCTGGACGGTGCTGCGCGAGCAGGTGGAGCGGCTGCCCAGGGAGTTGACGGTGAAGGTGCGGGTGCGGCGCGGGCGGCTGGACATGTTCGTCCGGATCCACGGCACCCGGCTCACCGCGCCGCCGCCGGAGAGCGGGGGCGGCGCGTCCGAGGACTGGGTCGAACTCGCGCTCGGCTTCCAGTCGCTGCCGGCCGTGCGGGCCCTGCTGGCGTTCGGCGCGGACGCCGAGGTGCTCCACCCGCCGGCCGCCCGCCGGGAGATGGCCCGCACCGCTGCCGAGGCCGTCCGGCTCTACCAGGAGGCGCGCCGGCCCGACCCGGTCTGACCCGGGGGTGCGGGTCTGAAGGCGCGCCCTAGGCCTCGGCGGCCGGGCGGAGCACGTCCTGGTCCCGGCCGAGGGCGACGGCGGCGAAGTTGTACAGGCTGTCGGTGCCGGTCGCGAAGTAGCCGTTGTGGCCGGAGGAGTGGGCCGAGGAGAGCCGCTCGGAGCCGAAGTCCACCGAGGTCGGGTCGGCGCCGTGGCCGAGTCCGCCGACCTCCAGGTACGGCACGTTGCCGATCCAGTCGGTCTCGTTGCGGGTCGCCCAGACCCGCACCCCGCCGCCCAGCTCGGAGCGGCTCTCCACGCCCATGCCGGGGGAGCCGAAGACCACCAGGTCGGTGACCCCGGCGGTGTCCGTCGGGGAGGCGGCCGCCCGGGGGATGTCCGGTGCGGCCGTGCCGCAGACCACCGAGCCGTAGGAGTGGCAGAACAGCGCCGGCGGCGCCTGCGGGCGGGTGGTCTCCTTCAGCCCGGCGAGCAGGCGGCGCAGCCGGGGCGCGCCGACGTCGGCGAGCCGGGAGGTGACCGCGTCCGGGCCGAGGCCGGAGGGGGTGACGTAGCCGGTCCAGGCGACGACGGCGGTGCGGGAGCCCGGGGACTGCCGGTGCTCCTCCTCGTACAGCGCGCGGGCCATTCCGGCGGGGGAGCGGAGCGGTTCCACGGCCTGGTCGAAGTGGCCGAGGTCGGCGTCGGAGCCGGGGACGAGCACGGCGATCCGGTCGGCCGTCCCGAGGTCGCCCCAGACCTCGGTCAGCAGGCCCCGGCCGCGCGGGTCGAAGGCGAGGATCTGCCTGCCGGGGGCGAGCAGGCTCTGCACGTCGTTGGCGCGGGAGACGGCCAGCGCGCGCTGGTCCTGGTCGAGCTCCGGGTCGGCCGCGCGGGCCCGGGCGTGGTCGCGCTCGGCGGCCAGCGCCACCCGGTTGGCCCGGTAGCGCAGGGCGAGCGGCGCGCCGTCGTAGTTGCCGACGACCAGCGGGTAGGCCGCGACCAGCCGGTCGGTCTCGGCCGGGGGGAGCCGGTCGAAGAACTCGGCGGCGGCGGCCGGCGCGGTGGTGGCCGGGTCGGGCAGGTCCTGGCCGTAGGAGTGGTCCTCGACCCAGGCGGCACTGCCGGCCGGCGGGGTGGAGATGGCCAACTGCTCGGTGGCGGCGGCGGCCTGGGCGGCCGCCGCACCGGCGTCCGCGAGGACGGCGGCGCCCGCGAAGGCGCCGATCAGGACGTGCTTCCACCGTCGACGGCGCATCGCCTCAACTCCCAGAGAGTCCCGTCACCGTTCCCGGACGGGGCCCGAGGGTGGTACGACTGCCAACTTCCAGCGCAAGCCTAGGGGCCCGGAGGAGTGCTGGGCCCGCCTTAAACTGTGGGATGGGTCACATGAACGCGGGGTGTCCTCCGGGCGTTTCGTTCGTTCGCGGGGGAACGGGTCGCCGCCGAAGGCTCCGCCCCCGCGGCCGGAGGGCGACGGGGGCGGAGGTGTGCGAGCGGGCCGGGGCGGTTCCGGCCCGGCCCGGGCGGGTCAGCCCAGTGAGTTCCAGGCGGAGCACGAGCGCGAGCCGCTGACCAGGCGGTCCGGGTGGCCGCTGCCGTCGGCCACCGAGATCCGGCGGTAGCTGTCGCCGTGGAAGACCCAGTACTCGCTCCTGCCGCCGGTCCGCTGGCAGTCCGGGACGGGCAGGAAGCAGTTCACCGCGTCGACGCCGTTCAGCGAGCCCCACTGGGACAGCCCCCGGTCGGTGCGCTCCAGGACGTCGGTGTGGGCGGCGCCGTCGGCGATCGAGATCAGCCGGTACTGCTGGCGGCCGCCGGTGGTGTGGAAGCACCAGTACCAGCTCTTGCCGCCCACCCGCTGCTGGTCGGGGACGGGCAGGAAGCAGTCCACCCGGCCGACGCCGTTGAGCGAGTTCCAGGCGGTGAGGTCGCGGTCGGGGCGTTCCAGGGCGCCGGTGTGGCCGCTGCCGCAGGTGATCGAGACGGCCCGGTACTGCTGGCGGCCGCCGGTGCTGTGGAAGGCCCAGTACCAGCTCTTGCCGCCGGGGTTCTGCAGGTCGGGCATGGGCAGCAGGCAGTCGAGCCGGTCGATGCCCCGGAAGCAGGAGTGCTCGCCCAGCGCGGTGTCGCCCTTGACCACCTGGTCGGTGTGGGCGGTGCCGTCGGCGACCGAGATCTTCCGGTAGCGGTCGCCGTGGCCGACCCAGAACTGGGTCCGGCCGCCGCGCCGCCACTGGTCGGGGACGGCCAGGAAGTCGTCGCACGGGTACGCCGGGCCGCCCGGGGCGGTGGTCTGCCCGCTCTGCTGGGTCTGCGTCTGGGTCTGCCCGTCGTTCTGCCCGCTCTGGCCGTTCTGGCTGCTCTGCCCGTTCTGGCCGTTCTGGCCGTTCTGACCGGAGCCGGTGAGCCGCCCGTCGGCGAGGGCCCGCAGGGTGCTGAGGGAGGGCATGAAGGCGTACACCGAGCCGGTGGTCCGGACGAACTGGGCGAAGCTCAGCGCGGTGTGCTTGACCGTGCCGTCCGACTCCCGGCTCTCGAAGTCGACGTCGTCGGCCGCGAGGACGACCGGGTCCTTGCCGGGCTCCGGGTTGCGGCCGGGCGGGAAGTCCGACTGGTCCATCCAGTCGGCCTGGATGAACTCGAACTGCCGCTGGATGTCCGCCTGGTAGGAGATGAACAGCAGGCCGCGCGGGTCGTCGGGCCCGCCCGGGCCCTCCGAGGCCGGGTCGAACGGCGCCCCGTAGGGCGTGCCGCGGCGCATGATCCGGCGGCCGTCGAGGGCCTTGGCGTCGAACGGCGGGCGGCTGGGGTCCGGGGCCTGGAGGCCGGCCCGCGGGCTGGTCTTGCGCAGGTGCGACCAGAGCGGGGTGACCAGGCCCTCCAGGTCGTCCCGGAAGTCGAAGTCGTTGTCCGCCGCGGCCGCCGGGTTGTTGGGGACGTCCCGGTCCTGGAAGTGGCAGACCGGGGCGCCGGAGCGCCAGCGGCCGACCATCCGGGCGGCCAGCCACTCGGTGGTCGCCCCGTCCGGGACGGCCTTGGCGAGCCTGAGCTCCTTCAGCTTCACCGCGACCTGCGACCACCAGCCGGGGACGTCCTGGGCGAGGCGGCGGACCACCTGGAAGGAGCCGTTGCGGGCCCAGTCCGGGTACTGGTCCCTGGGGAAGCTGTTGGGGTCGTTGTCCAGGCCGCAGACGAACTCGCCGGCCGGGACGATCCGGGTGCCCGGGTGGCCCTCGACCTCCTCCGGCCGGTTCGGGTCGGGCCGGTCGAAGCCCCGGACGCCGGGCTCGCTGATGCCGTCCTTGAAGCCGAAGTGCTCCTTGCCCCGGCGACTGCCCAGCAGGGTCTGGGCGTTCTGCTGGTAGACGATCAGCACCCGGCACTCGGCGGCGGCGATGCGCTGGGCCTCGACGGCGGCCTGGAGGTCCTTCTCGGTGTCCGCCGAGAGCTTCAGCACGGCGTGCACCGGCTGGCCCTTCCCGTTGCCGAACAGCCAGCTCTCCGGCGAGTTGTCGCCGGTGTCGCCGAGCGCGCCGGCCCGCTTGGCCGAGCCCTCCTTGAACGCCTCCAGGCCGCTGCCGACCGGCGGGGCCTGCGGGAACGGGTCGGCGGTGGAGAGCATCCGCATGCCCTCGTAGGTGAAGCTGATGCCCAGCCAGGTCGCGGTGAGGGTCTTGGGGTCGTCGCCGCCGGAGGTCCTGCGGGCCCGGCTGAAGGCATCGTTGAACGCGGCGACCTCACGGGTGGTGGAGATCTGCGGGGTGAGCTGCCGGAGCCAGTCGCGGGCCCGGGCGGCGTCCTCGAACTTGAGGAACAGGACGCTGACGTTGTCCTTCTTGAAGCCGGCCAGGATGTCGCCCTGGATCTCGTCGCTCTCGCGAAGGTTCGGATCCGTTGCCATCGGGTGGGGGTCCTTTCGGGGTGGGGTCAGGCGGTGGGGCCGAGCTGGACCCACTTGGCGACGGAGGGCACGCCCTGGTCGTTGAGCAGGAAGAGCATGTACCAGCCGGGCGGCGCGGCCTTGGCGTCCGGCGGGGCCTGGAACTCCAGTCGGTTGCCGGCCCGGCTGGTGAGCCGCAGGTCGATGTGGCGCTGGCTGGTGTTCACCGAGTGGGTCGAGGTGGTCGGCGAGAGCAGGACGGCCTTGGCGGCCTGGCCCGGGGTGCCGGTGGTGACCTGGAAGTTCTTGTCGTAGCCGATGGGGCCGGTCGGGGCCCGGTCGAGCAGCGGCCGGTTGCCCTGGTGGAGGTAGGCCGGCTCGTAGATCTCGATGGTGCCGTCCATGGTGACCGGGCCGGTGGTGCCGGGGACGCCGCTCACCGTGCCGTTGACGTCCGGGTTGTTGGCGAGCTGCTGGAGTTCGTCGCCGGTGACCATGACGCGGCCGTCGGGCAGCACCACGGCGTTGGAGTGGTAGCCGCGCGGCAGCCGCTGGACCGGGCCGAGCTGCCAGTTCCCCTGGTCGTCGCGGAGTTCGACCTGGCGGTACTTGAGGTCGGCGTTCGGGTTGTACGGGCCGTTGCCGTAGTCGCGGATGTCGTACGCGCCGTTGACCGTCATCAGTCGGCCGTTGGGCAGCAGCAGGGTGTCGTCCTGGGTGCGGCCGAAGGCGCGGGGCTTCTCGGCGGTCCAGGCGCCGTTGGAGAAGCGCAGGGTGCTCGGGTTGTCCCGGTCGCCGCCGAGGACCAGGGCGGAGTCCGGGCCGTTGACGCCGCCGGGCAGCGGTACGGCCGAGCCGTAGTTGCGCTTGCGCCCGTCCGGGCGGGCGGTCAGGTCGGAGCGGGACTCGGTGACCGGGTCGAACTTCCACTGCTCGGAGGCCTGGCGGCCGAAGGCGTAGACGTTGCCGTCGTTGAGCGAGAACAGGTGCGGGTAGTCCAGGGTGAACGGGGCGTCGGCCTTGAACCGGTCGACCGGGGTGTTCTTCGGGGTGTCGGTCTTGAGCGAGGGCACCGGGTGGCCCTTGGCGGGGAAGCGCTCGACGACCGGGGTGGGGGTGCCCCAACCGAGTTCGGACTGGCCGGACATGATCAGCTGCCGGCCGTCCGCGCCGGTCACCACCGAGGGGTACCAGCGGCCGACGGACATGTCGGGGTTGCGGGTCCAGGTCTCGGTCCACGGGTCGAAGATCAGCGAGAGCTTGGCACCGGTGCCGCCGTTGCCGCCGAGGTTGCCGCCGAAGACGCCGAGCATGCCGTTGGGCAGGAAGGAGTGGCCGGCGCAGAAGAACGGCGCGGGACGCGGCTGGTTCAGGCCGTCCGGCATGTCGACCACCGGCGGGGTGACCTGCTTGAAGGCGTTCTTGCCGTACCCCTGGGCCGGGTCCCAGAGGAAGGCCCGGCCGGCGTTCTCCTTCCCGGTGGTCTGGGTGGGGGCGGGCTCCTTCTCCGGGTTGGTCTCGATCCGCTCGAAGGAGAACAGCAGCACCTTGCCGGTGGGCAGCAGGGCGATGTGGTCGCCGAAGTCCGGGGAGGGGAAGTACTGGTTGAACGACCCGAAGGTCTCCGGGGCGAAGCCCTTGTTGTGGGTGGTCTGGGACTCCGTCAGCGCGTGCAGCCGGTTGGTGCGGGTGGTCTGGGGGTAGTCGCCGATGCCGCGGACGGCGGCGCGCAGCCGGGCGTGCTCCTCGGCGTGTTCCTGGCCGAGTGCGGCGACCTCGTCGTCGCGCAGCTCGGCGAGCACCCGGGGGTCGGCGACCTTCGGGGCGGTGGCGGTCGGGTCGTCGGTGGTGCCGTGGCCGCCGGGGCCGTGGGCGGCGGCGGGGCCGGCGGTCAGCGCGCAGACCACGGCGGTGGCGAGGACGGCCGCGATGCGTCGGCCGGGCCGTGGCGGGGACAGGGACATGGAACTCCTCGGACGGGCAGGACCGCCCGGCGCGGGACGGCCGGGCGGGAACGGGGGATCGGGCCGGCGAGGGCGGTGCTCGATCGCCGACAGTCACAGGCCATCACGGTCCGTGGTGGTTCGCATGCGGAGTCACTGCGTTCGGCGGCGGCCGGACCAGCAAGCGGGTGAGCCGGTGGCGGGGGTTCCGGACGCGCCGGAACGTCGACGGGCGCGGACCGTCCGGTCCGCGCCCGCCGTACCGCTCCGCCGCGCCCCCGCCGGCCCGGCCGCTCAGACCACGCCGAGGGCGTACGCGGCGAAGAACGCCGCCGCCGCGCCGGCCGCCGCCTTGGCCGGCCGGGAGAGCGCCGTCCACGGGCCGTCGAACCGGCGGGTGAACCACCCGATCCCGATCAGCACCGCGCCGAACAGCGGCAGCAGCGCCAGTCGCAGCGCCACCCAGCCGAGCGAGTCCGGCGCCACCGTCAGCCCGGGCACCGCGCCGAAGGCGGCCGCGCCCGGCACCGCGACGGCGAGCATCGCGCTCTGGTGCCAGCAGAAGATCGTCATCGCGGAGAGGTTGACCGCCACCACCGGCAGCCACAGCAGCGGACGACCGGACAGCAGCCGGCCGAGCCGGTCGCGCAGCAGCACCGCCGCGCCGCACTGGACCGAGGCCAGCGCCAGGACCAGCAGCGACGGCGGGTGCGAGTTGGTCCGGGCGGCACCGGGCACCCCGACCATCGACGCCGGGTAGTGGAAGACCAGCAGCAGCGTCACGAACAGCGCCCCGCCGCCGGCCAGCAGCAGCCGCGCCGTCGGACGGCCCAGCCGGCCCTCGGCCCAGAGCACGCCCAGCTGGTAGCCGAACAGCCACCCCGGCAGGATGTTCAGCAGCCCGACCCAGGACGGCACCGACTCCGCCCACGGCCCGTACCGCAGCAGGTCGACGACGGCGACCGCGGCGATCAGCAGGGCCGCCGACCAGCCGCCCAGTCGGCGGGCGGCGGCCGCGCAGAGCGGGGTGAGCGCGGTCAGCCCGAGGTAGACCCCGATGTACCAGAGCGGCTGCACCACCAGCGTCGAACCGGTCCGGACGGTGTCGGCGGGCACGCCGAGGCGCGGCAGCAGCGGGATCAGCAGCGCCCAGACGGCGGTCACCCCGAGCACCGGACGGAGCAGCCGCACCGCCCGGCCGCGCAGCCAGCCGGCGTGACCGGTGCCGCGGGCCTCGGCCCGGGCCAGCGAGCGGACCGCGGAGTGGCCGCCGACCAGGAAGAACACCCCGAGCAGTTGCAGCCCCCAGCTGGCCGGGGCGAAGAAGCCGAGCGCGGGGGAGGACAGCGGGCTGGCGTTGTGCAGGGCGCCGTCGGCGGAGCGGGTGAAGCCGCCGAGCAGCCAGTGGCCGACCGGGACGGCGAGCAGGGCGAGGGCGCGCAGGCCGTCCAGCGCGCGGTCGCGGCTCGCGGGGGTGCGGGCGTCCACCTGGCGGGCGGCGCGGCGCAGGGGGGCGAGCAGGGGAGTGGGCAGGGGAGTGGGCAGGGAACCGGGCATGACGAGGTCTCCGTTCGCGGGGTGCGGCGCGGCGGTCGGGGAGAGCGGAAGGAAGGGGCTCAGCGGCCGAGGGCTCAGAGCTGAGGGCTCAGCGGCCGAGGGCGAGGTCGGCGAACGCGGCCAGCGAGGCTGTGCCCGGGGCGAAGTAGCCGCTGTGGCCGTGCGAGCCGGTGGACGGCAGCGGCCGGGCGCCGAAGGCCGGGTCGGTCGGGTCGGCGCCGTGGCCGAGGCCGAACAGCCGGACGAACGGCACCCTGCCGATCCAGTCGGAGTCGTTGCGTGCGGTGGCCCAGAGCGGGACGCGCGGGTCGAGTTCGGCGGTCGAGCCGACGCCGAGGCCGGGCGAGCCGAGCACCACCACACCGGAGGCCAGGTCCGGGCCCGGCTTGGCCAGCCCGCAGACCACCGAGCCGTAGCTGTGGCAGAACACCGTGGGCGGGGCGTCCGGGCGGGTGCTGACGGCGAGTCCGTCCAGCAGCCGGGTCAGCCTCCCGGCGCCGGCCCGGGCCAGTTGCTCGGTGGCGGCGTCCGGGCCCAGGCCGAGCGGGGTGGTGTAGCCGGCCCAGGCGATCACCGCGGTCCGTCCGCCGGTCGCCCCGTACAGGGCGCGGGCCATTCCGACCGGGGTGCCGTAGGGGTCGCCGGCCCGGTCGAAGGTGCGCAGGTCGATGTCGGAGCCGGGGACGACCACCGCGACCCGTCCGGCGGTGGCGAGCTCGCCGAACACCTCGGCGACCAGGCCCCGGCCGCGCGGGTCGAAGGCCAGGAACCGGCGCGGACCGCCGGGCACCGCCCCGTCGAGCAGGGCGCGGTAGCGCTCCGCGTGCTCCCGGGCGGTGGCGTGGTCCTGCGGGGTGAGTGCCGGGTCGACGGCCCGGGCCGCGGCGCGGTCGCGTTCGGCGGCGATCGCCCGGGCGTTGGCCCGCAGCCGCAGCTCGACGGGTGCGCCGTCCAGGTTGCCGACCACCAGCGGGTGGCGGACGGCCAGCGCCTCCCGGGTGGCGGGCGGCAGCCGGGCGAAGAAGGCGGCCACCTCGGCGGGCCGGGCGGTGGCTGGGTCGGGCAGCGGCAGGCCGAGGGTGGTGTCGGCGACCCACGCGGCGCTGCCGGGCGGCGGTCCGGTCACCGCCCGCTCGCCGCCGGCGGCCCAGCCGCCCACGCCCAGCGCCGCGACCAGTGCCAGCGCGGCGGCGACCGCCGTGCGTCGGATTCGCTGCTTCCCCATGTCCGTTCCCTCCCGGGCCGTTCGGCTTCGACAGGAGGGGACGGTAGGAACGAGGTGGCCCCGCGGACGTCACACCGCGGGGCCAACTCCCGGGTGCTACCCGGGTATCAGGAGGTTCTCCCCCGGGGGAGAACCCCACCGGGGGCCGGAGGCGGGCGTCATTGCCCGGGCGTCACCAGGCCGGACTCGTAGGCGAGCACCACCGCCTGGGCACGGTCGCGCAGGTCCAGTTTGGCCAGGATCCGGCCGATGTGGGTCTTCACGGTCTGCTCGGCGAGGACCAGCCCGGCGGCGATCTCCTGGTTGGACAGGCCGCGGGCGATCAGCTCCAGCACCTCGGTCTCACGCGGCGTCAGGCCGTTGAGCCGCAGCTTCGGGTCCCGGCGCCGGGCCGGCCGGGTGCGGGCGAAGTCCTCGATCAGCCGACGGGTCACCGAGGGCGCGAGCAGCGCCTCGCCGGCCGCCACCACCCGGACGGCGGCGATGAGGTCGGCCGGTGGCGCGTCCTTGAGCAGGAAGCCGCTGGCGCCGGCCCGCAGCGCCTCGTAGACGTAGTCGTCGACGTCGAAGGTGGTGAGCATCAGCACCTTGGGGCGGTGGGCGCCGGGCACGGCCGGGTCGAGCAGCCGCCGGGCGGCCTCCAGGCCGTCCATGACCGGCATCCGGACGTCCATCAGTACGACGTCCGGGTGGGTGCGGCCGGTCACCTCCAGGGCCTGCGCGCCGTCCGCCGCGTCCCCCACCACGTCGATGTCGCTCTGCGCGCCCAGCAGGGCGGCGAATCCGGCCCGTACCATCGCCTGGTCGTCGACGATGATCACGCGGATGGTCATACGGTGCTCTCCCCCGGGGCGTTCCACGGTTCGGCCGGCGTCCCGTCCGGATCGGGGGACGCGGTGCCGCTCGGCCGGCTGTCCTGCGACCGAGTATCCGTCAGGCCGGTGACGGGCAGGACGGCGGCCACCCGGAAGCCGCCGTCCGCCAGCGGGCCGGTGTCCAGCCGCCCGCCCAGCAGCCGGACGCGTTCCCGCATGCCGACCAGCCCGTGGCCGGTGCCCTCGGCCGAGCCCTCCAGCGATCCGGTGCGCTCGGGCGGGGCCGCGTTGACCACGGTGACCAGCAGGGACTCCCCGGTGGCGGTCAGCGAGACCCAGGCCCTGGCGCCCGGGGCGTGCCGGACCACATTGGCCAGCGCCTCCTGGACGATCCGGTGGACGGAGAGGCCGACGGCCGGGGGCAGCGCGTCGTCCGTCAGCTCCGGGTCGAGGGCGAGTTCGGCGGCCACCCCGGCCCGGCGCACCGTGTCGACGAGCTGGGCCAGCTGGCCGATCCCCGGCTGGGGCGCCGTCTCGGCGCCGGAGTCCTCGCTGCGCAGCACGCCGAGCAGCCGCCGCATCTCGGTCAGCGACTCCCGGGCCGTCCCGGCGATCGCGGTGAACTCCTCCGCCGCCTCGTCCGGGACCCCGGCGATCCGGTACGGCGCGCTGGCCGCCTGCACCGCGATCACCGACATGTGGTGGGCGACCACGTCGTGCAGCTCGCGGGCGATCCGGGCGCGCTCCTCCAGCAGGGTGCGCCGCTCGCGCTCGGCCTCGCTGATGTGCTCCTGCTCCGCGAGCCGCCGGGCGGCCTCGGCGCGCTCGCGCAGCGCCCCGCCGAGCACCAGGACGGCGCCGGTCAGGGCGGTGGCGAGCAGGTTGTCGTCCGCGCCGAACCGGTCGGTGAAGCCCAGCGGGGACATCGCCAGGCCGGCCGCCGCGGTCGTCAGCCAGACCGCGACCAGGGTCCGCCGGGGCTCGCGCAGGGCCAGCGGCAGCATCAGGAGGAGGTAGCCGACCAGCACCGGCGGCGGCCACGGCCAGGGGCCGGTGGGGCCGGTGCCGACGAAGAGGACCGCCAGCGCGGTCAGCAGGCCGGCGCCGGCGGTCATCCACCAGGCGGGCAGCGGCCGGGTCGGGGCGAGCAGCAGCGGCACCGTCTGGGCGACCGAGAGGGCGGCGGCCAGGCCGACGGAGATCCCGTAGTCGCTGCTGAGCACGTTGATCCCGGTGGGCAGCAGCGAGGCGATCGCGGCCACGGCGGCGAGATACGGGAGGCGGCGGACCCAGCGGCGCGGGGACTGGCCCAGCAGCGGGGCGTGGTCCGCGGAGGGGCGGGTCAGCGGGGCGAGCAGCGCGCGCACCGGACCGGCCGGGGCGGGCCCGGCGAACGGCTTGATCATCCGGTCAGCCTAGGGCGGGCGGGGTCGGCGGGCGTCCCCCCGGGGTGCCGGGTCCCCCGTAGTACCCCGGTAGGGGGTGGGCGGGCCGGTGGCTCAGGAGCGCCAGTCGCCGACCAGGGCCGGGCCGAGCTGGTCCAGATGGCGGTCGATCAGCGCGATCATGCCCTCCGGTCCGACGTCCTCCTGGTCGGAGGTCCAGGACAGGTGGGCGGCGCGCAGCACGGCGCCGAACGCGGCCGCGAGGACGGCGGGCCGCAGGTCCTCGGCCGGGTCGAGGCCCTCGCGCTCGGCGAGCACCCGGATCACCACGCGCTCCTGCTCGGCGACCCGGCGCAGGTGGGCGGCGAGCAGGGTGGGGGTGTCCTCGATCATCCGGATGAGCTCCAGTGCGGCGTTCACCGAGCACGGTCCGGTGGGGTGGGCGGAGCCGCGCTCGCGCCAGGAGCCGACGATCGCGGCCCGCAGCGCCCGCAGCGGGCCCTCCTCGGCGGGGCGGGCCCGCAGCAGCTCGATGAAGTGGTCCTCGGCCTCGGCGAGGACGGCGAGGGCGACCTCGTCCTTGTTGGCGAAGTAGCGGAAGAAGGTGCGCTGCGAGACGTCGACCGCGGAGGCGATCTCGTCGACGGTGGTGCTGGCGAACCCCTGCCCGAGGAAGAGCCGGTGCGCGGCCTCGATGAGGGCGTCCCGGGTGCGCTGCTTCTTCCGCGCGCGCAGCCCGGGCTCCGGGGCGGCGGCGGGAGGAGCGGACTGAGCGGCCATGGCGGGCGCCTTCCGGAGGGTGATCGGGCTGGTGTTCCGGAGGCTACTGTAGCCCTCTGACAAATGGCAGGCGGTGGCAGAAGGCAGTGTTTGCCGAATGTCAGCTGCTGACATAATCTGCCGGAGTGGCGCCCGTCGGGCCGGGTACTCGTGGGGACGGGTGGGCCGGGGCGCCACGACCATGTCCGTGCGCAGTCAGCCCCGGAGGGCCCCAGATGAGTCAGTCCCTCACCAAGAGCGCCACGGCGGACACACCGCCGTCCGGCACTTCGCCGGGTGGGAGGAGCCTCCAGGGACACCCCTGGCTGACCCTGCTCACCGTCGCCGTCGGCGTGATGATGGTCGCCCTGGACGGCACGATCGTCGCCATCGCCAACCCGGTGATCCAGGCCGACCTCAACGCCGCGCCCTCCGAGATCCAGTGGGTGACCAGCGGCTACCTGCTGGCCCTCGCGGTCTTCCTGATCACGGCCGGCAAGATCGGCGACCGGTTCGGCCACAAGAGCACCTTCCTGGTCGGCGCGGTCGGCTTCGCCGCCACCTCGGCCGCGATCGGCTTCGCCGGCAACATCCAGACCGTGATCGCCTGCCGCGTGCTCCAGGGCCTGTTCGGCGCGCTGCTCCAGCCGGCCGCGCTCGGCCTGCTGCGCGGGGCCTTCCCGGCCGAGAAGCTCAACATGGCGATCGGCATCTGGGGCGGGGTGATCGGCGCCTCCACCGCGGCCGGCCCGATCGTCGGCGGCCTGCTGGTCGAGCACGTCAGCTGGGAGTCGGTGTTCTTCATCAACATCCCGGTCGGCCTGCTGGCGCTGGGCCTCGGCCTGTGGATCCTCAAGGACGTGCGGGCCGAGAACGCCGCCAGGTCCTTCGACGTCCCGGGCATCGTGCTGCTCTCGGTGGCGATGTTCGCGCTGGTCTTCGGCATCATCAAGGCCCCCGAGTGGGGCTGGGGCGACACCAGGACGGTGCTGTTCCTGGGCGGCGCGGTGGTGCTGATGGTGCTCTTCGCGCTCTGGCAGGGCAAGGCCCGCGAGCCGCTGATCCCGCTCGGCCTGTTCCGCTCGGTGCCGCTGTCGGCGGGCGTCCTGCTGATGGTCCTGATGGCCTTCTCGTTCTTCGGCGCGATCTTCTTCGTGACCTTCTACCTGCAGAACGTGCACGGTATGACGCCGGTCCAGGCGGGCGTCCACCTGCTGCCGATGACCGGCATGATGATCATCGGCTCGCCGGTGGCCGGCATCGCGATCGGCAAGCTGGGCCCGCGCGTCCCGATCGTGGCCGGCATGCTGATCACCACCGTCGCGATGTTCGGCATGTCCACCCTGGACTCCGGCTCGGGCAACGGCGTGATGGCGCTCTGGTTCGTACTGATGGGCCTGGGCATCAGCCCGGTCATGGTCGGCGCCACCGAGGTCATCGTCGGCAACGCGCCGATGGAGCTGTCCGGTGTCGCCGGCGGCCTCCAGCAGTCGGCGATGCAGGTCGGCGGCAGTCTCGGCACCGCCGTGCTGGGCGCGCTGATGGCCGCCAAGGTCACCGACGTGCTGCCCGGCAACTGGGCCGGCGCGGGCCTGCCCCCGGTCGAGCCGGGCCAGGCCGAGGGCCTCAACCAGGCCGCCCAGCTCGGCATCGCCCCGCCCGCCCCGGCCGGTACCCCGCAGCAGGTGGTCGACGCGATGGCCGGCGCCGTCCACGACTCCTTCGTCAGCGGGATGTCGCTGGCCTTCGCGGTCGCCTCGGTGGTCGCCTTCGCCGCCGCCGTGCTCGGACTGCTGACCCGCCGCGGCACCACCGAGGCCGGTCCCGCCGTCCACATCTGAGCAGCCCCCTGCCCCCGCCGGGCCCCGGCCCCGGACCGTTCCCGCGGTCCGGGGCCGGTGTGCTTCCGCGGCCCCGAGGGGTCGCGGCGACGCGGCGTCAGGAGGTGGGGCAGTCCAGCGAGGGGTCGGTCTCGGCGGCGGTCCAGCAGGCCTCGGCCCGCTGCCAGTACTCCTCCTCGGAGAGGGTGGCGGACGGGCTCGGTGCGGGCAGCACCTGGCTGGGGCCGAAGTGGCCGCCGCCGCTCCCGCTCCCGCCACCGGCCGGCGGGGCGGTCGGGGTCCGGGTCGGGCCGGGGGCCGTGGTCGCGGCCCCGGCGTCGCCGGTCCCGCCGGTCCCGGCGGTCGGCGGGACGGCCGGTGCGGTCGGCCCGGTGGACGGCGCGGGCTGCGGCGCGGTGGGCGGAGGTGTCGACCCGGTCCGGTCCGGGGCCGGTGCCGACGGCGGGGCCGACGCGGGCGGGCCGGGGCTGCCCGCCGGGACCTCGGCGGCGACCAGCCCGAGGGCCGGCGGCCGGACCGGGGCGCCGGGAGCAACGGGGAGGCCGGGCGCGGTGGGGGCGGACGCGGCCGGCTCGGCGGGCCCGTCCGGGGCGTTCGGGGCGTTCGGCGGCGCGGACGGTCCGGGCGCCTCGGGACCCGCCGGTCCTTCCGGCCCGGCGGACTCGGCCGGTCCGGGCACGGTTCGCGGCGCCGTCGGCACCGGCACCGGCACCAGTTCGACCACGGCCCGGTCCGAGGGGGCCGGCAGGGCCACCGACGGCCCGCCGATCTCCTCCGGAGCGGGCAGCAGCTGGGACAGCAGGGCGCCGGTCGTCACCCCGACCAGCACCGCCAGGGGAAAGGCCCCCGTCCTCGGTGTGCGCACGGTACCCGGCCCCCTCCCCACGCCCCCTCGGGACACCTTAAGGGTGACTCTCGGGAAGGTTAAGAGGCAGCCGGAGCGCTCCGGGGAACGGCGAAGGGCCGGTCCCCCCGCACACGGCGGGGGGACCGGCCCTCAGGGGATCAGCGGGGCGCTCAGGCCTCGCCGCCCGCGGCGCCCGGGTCGGCCGCCGCCACGTCGAGCAGCTGGTAGCGGTCGATCGCGTCCTTCAGCGCGCTGCGGTCGATCTTGCCCTGCTTGGCGAGCTCGGTGAGCACGCTCAGCACGACCGACTGCGCGTCGATGTGGAAGAAGCGACGGGCCGCACCGCGGGTGTCGGCGAAGCCGAAGCCGTCGGCACCCAGCGACTGGTACTGGCCCGGCACCCAGCGCGAGATCTGGTCCGGCACCGCGCGCATCCAGTCGGACACGGCGACGAACGGGCCCTCGGCGCCCTGGAGCTTGCTGGTCACGTACGGGACGCGCTGCTGCTCCTCGGGGTGCAGCAGGTTGAACTCCTCGGCCTCCACCGCGTCGCGGCGCAGCTCGTTCCAGGAGGTCGCGGACCAGACGTCGGCCTTGACGTTCCACTCCTCGGCCAGGATCCGCTGGGCCTCCAGGGCCCACGGCACGGCCACGCCGGAGGCGAGGATCTGGGCCGGGATCTGGCCGGCGGTGCCGGGGGCGTACCGGTGCAGACCCTTGAGGATGCCCTCGACGTCCACGTTCTCCGGCTCGGCCGGCATCTTGATCGGCTCGTTGTAGACGGTCATGTAGTAGAACACGTCCTCGCCGTGCGGGTGCTCGGCGCTGGAGCCGTACATCCGGCGCAGGCCGTCCTGCACGATGTGCGCGATCTCGAAGCCGTACGCCGGGTCGTACGCGACGACGCCGGGGTTGGTCGAGGCCAGCAGGTGCGAGTGGCCGTCGGCGTGCTGCAGGCCCTCACCGGTCAGCGTGGTGCGGCCGGCGGTGGCGCCGATCACGAAGCCGCGGGCCAGCTGGTCGGCCATCTGCCAGAACTGGTCGCCGGTGCGCTGGAACCCGAACATCGAGTAGAAGACGTAGACCGGGATCAGCGGCTCGCCGTGGGTGGCGTAGGACGAGCCGGCGGCGATCAGCGAGGCGGTACAACCCGCCTCGGAGATGCCGTCGTGCAGCATCTGGCCGGTCGGCGACTCCTTGTAGGCCAGCAGCAGGTCGCGGTCGACCGACTCGTAGGTCTGGCCCAGCGGGTTGTAGATCTTCGCCGACGGGAACAGCGAGTCCATGCCGAAGGTGCGGTACTCGTCGGGCGCGATCGGCACGAAGCGGTTGCCGATGCCCTTGTCCCGCATGAGGTCCTTGAGCACCCGGACGAACGCCATGGTGGTGGCGATGGTCTGGTTGCCGGAGCCCTTCTTGACCGCCTTGTAGGCGTCGTCGCCCGGGAGCTCCAGCTGCCGCGGCCGCACCTTGCGGGTCGGCACGTAGCCGCCCAGCTCCTTGCGGCGGTCGTGCATGTACTGGATCTCCTCCGAGTCCTTGCCCGGGTGGTAGTAGGGCGGGTAGCCCTCGTCCAGCTGCTTGTCGGTGATCGGCAGGTGCAGCCGGTCACGGAAGCGCTTGAGGTCCTCGACCGTCAGCTTCTTCATCTGGTGGGTCGCGTTGCGGCCCTCGAAGTTGGGGCCGAGCGTCCAGCCCTTGACCGTCTGGGCCAGGATGACCGTCGGCTGGCCCTTGTGCTCGCGGGCCGCCTTGTACGCCGCGTAGACCTTGGCGTGGTCGTGGCCGCCGCGGCCCAGGTGCTGGATCTGCTGGTCGGTCATGTTCTCGACCATCTTGCGCAGCCGCAGGTCGCCGCCGAAGAAGTTGTCCCGGATGTACGCGCCGGACTCGGTGGCGTAGGTCTGGAACTGGCCGTCCACCGTGGTGTTCAGCTTGTTCACCAGGACGCCGTCGCGGTCCTGGGCGAGCAGCGGGTCCCAGCTGCGGTCCCAGACCAGCTTGATGACGTTCCAGCCGGCGCCGCGGAACTGCGACTCCAGCTCCTGGATGATCTTGCCGTTGCCACGGACCGGGCCGTCGAGGCGCTGCAGGTTGCAGTTGACCACGAAGGTGAGGTTGTCCAGGCCCTCGCGGGCGGCCAGCGACAGCTGGCCGAGCGACTCGGGCTCGTCCATCTCGCCGTCGCCCAGGAAGGCGTAGACGTGCGAGTCGGAGGTGTCCTTGATGCCGCGGTGCTCCAGGTAGCGGTTCATCCGGGCCTGGTAGATCGCGCCGAGCGGGCCGAGGCCCATCGAGACGGTCGGGAACTCCCAGAAGTCCGGCATCAGCCGCGGGTGCGGGTAGCTGGAGAGGCCGTAGGGGGCCTTCGACTTCTCCTGGCGGAAGGCGTCGAGCTGCTGCTCGGTGAGCCGGTCCAGCAGGAAGGCACGGGCGTAGATGCCGGGGGAGGCGTGACCCTGGAAGAAGATCTGGTCGCCGGACTCGCCCTCGGCGTCCTTGCCCCGGAAGAAGTAGTTGAAGCCGACGTCGTAGAGCGACGCGGAGGAGGCGAAGGTGGCGATGTGCCCACCAACCCCGATACCCGGGCGCTGCGCCCGGGAGACCATCACCGCGGCGTTCCAGCGGGTCGCGTTCAGGATCTTGCGCTCGATCTCCTCGTTGCCGGGGAAGAACGGCTCGTCCTTGGTGGCGATGGTGTTGACGTAGTCCGTGCTGCGCATCTCGGGCACGGCGACACGCTTCTCGCGGGCGCGCTCGATCAGCCGCAGCATCAGGTAACGGGCACGCTCACGCCCCCGCTCGTCGATTGCCGCATCGAGCGACTCCAGCCATTCCGCGGTCTCCTCGGGATCGAAGTCCGGGACCTGACTCGGAAGGCCGCCAATGATGATCGGGTTGCGATCGGATCCGGAAGCCACGCTGTTCCTTCACTGTCGGTCGAAACTGAGGTGTGTCGCGCCGCCTCCATCGTGCTACCGCGCTCGGAGATCCGTCATCTCTACCGATCGGTAACCGTTCCGCCCAACAGAAGGAACGGTCTGGCGATGTGCGGTTCGGACAGCGTCGTCCGTGCCGCACACCCCCGGGTGTTACGAACAGAGGTGGTCCGACCTGGTTTCCCGCCCGTCCGATGGCGGACGGCCGGGGTGAGGGCCAACAGGAGACTCTACGCCCGCGCACGCGCGGACCCGAATGCTGTTCGCATCTCGGGCGTGCGTACGGCCTGTGGACCGGGACCTCCCGAAGCATCCTTGTCTTGTGCAGAGAAGGGCAAATCGGTGTGATTCCCGACACGTCGCCCGGCGTGTTCCCGTGCGACACGTCAACCTTTGGAGGGGATCGGGGGTCGGGTACTTGCGCGAACCGCCGCGCCCGTGTGGACTACGGCCACAGCCTCGGCATGGACGCCGGGCCGAATACTGGAGGTTATTCCCGTGAGCGCGACCGCGGACCCCGCGGACAAGTCCAACCCGGCAGCCCGTCTCGGCTTCGACGAGGGCCAGATCATCCAGGAGCTGGGGTACGACGAAGACAGTGACCAGGACCTCCGCGAGGGCATCGAGGAGATCACCGGGACGGATCTTGTCGACGAGGACTACGACGACGTCGCAGACGCCGTCCTGCTGTGGCACCGCGACGACGACGGAGACCTCACCGACTCCCTCGTCGACGCCCTGGAATACCTGGCGGAGGGCGGCCTGATCTGGCTGCTGACGCCCAAGACCGGACGTGACGGCCACATCGAGGCCTCGGACATCGCCGATGCCGCGAAGACCGCGGGCCTCTCCCAGACCAGCTCGATCGCGATCGCCAAGGACTGGGCCGCGACCCGCCTGGCGACCAAGTCGACGGCCAAGCCGGCCAAGCGCTGAGTCCTGCCCGACGGCCGCACCGGGCCCCGCCGGAGTCCTTCCTCCGGCGGGGCCCGGTCCGTTTCCCCGGACGGCCGTCCGGGGGTGCTTCGGGGGGCGCCCGGACCCGGACGGCCGAACCGTTCGCCCAGGGCGAAAGCGGTGGCCCCGGACGGCGCAGCCCTCACCCGTTCGGCTCAACCGGTCTCGGTGAATGCGAGGATGGCGCTCGCCGCGTCACCCGCGCGGCCCAGTCGCGTCGAGTGGGAAAGGTCACCGCATGGCCATCGAGATCGGCACCGAGGCTCCGGACTTCGAGCTCAAGAACCAGCACGGCGAGCCGGTCCGGCTCTCCGACTTCCGGGGCGAGAAGAACGTCGTCGTGGTCTTCTACCCGTTCGCGTTCACCGGTGTCTGCACCGGCGAGGTCTGCGCGATCCAGAAGGAGCTGCCGCGCCTGCAGAACGACGAGGTCCAGGTGCTGGGCGTGTCCAACGACTCGCCGTTCAGCCAGCGGATCTTCGCCGAGCAGGAGGGCCTGGACTTCCCGCTGCTCTCCGACTTCTGGCCGCACGGCGAGGTCTCCCGCGCCTACGGCGTCTTCGACGAGACGAAGGGCTGCGCCGTCCGCGGCACCTTCGTGATCGACAAGGCCGGCGTGGTCCGCTGGAGCGTCGTGAACGGCCTGCCGGACGCCCGTGACGAGCAGGAGTACCTGGCGGCCCTCGGCGCGCTCTGAGCCCTCCCGGGCGCCCCGGTCCGCGCGGTTCCCCGGCGTGCTCCGGGGCGTCGCGGGCACCGGGTCCACGCGGTTCCCCGGCGCGGACGGGAACCCCGCACTACGATCGGTCCGTTGGCTGGTCAGAGGCTCGGGGCGGTTCGCCGCCGGAGTTTCGGACCGCACCACGGGGGCACCGAGGAGTGCCTCCCGAATCTTGGAGGACAAGTGGGTGTCAGCCTGAGCAAGGGCGGCAATGTCTCGCTCACCAAGGAGGCCCCGGGCCTGACCGCCGTACTGGTCGGCCTCGGCTGGGACGTCCGTACCACCACGGGCACGGACTTCGACCTGGACGCCAGCGCTCTGCTCTGCAACGACCAGGGCAAGGTCGGCGCGGACGGCAACTTCGTCTTCTTCAACAACCTGAAGAGCCCGGACGGCTCGGTCGAGCACACCGGTGACAACCTCACCGGTGAGGGCGAGGGCGACGACGAGGCGATCAAGGTCAACCTGGCGACCGTGCCGGCCGACGTGCAGAAGATCGTCTTCCCGGTGTCGATCTACGACGCCGAGAACCGCTCGCAGAACTTCGGCCAGGTCCGCAACGCGTTCATCCGCGTACGACCTCACCGAGGACGCCTCCACCGAGACGGCGATGGTCTTCGGCGAGCTGTACCGCAACGGCGCCGAGTGGAAGTTCCGCGCGATCGGCCAGGGCTACGCCTCCGGCCTGCGCGGCATCGCCCAGGACTTCGGCGTCAACGTCTGAGTCGGGGCAGGGCCGGTGACGGCCCGGTGGTGAACCACGGCCGGGGCGGCCGCGGACGCGAGAGCGTCGGCGGCCGCCCCGGCCGTTCGCCTTGGGTCGGTGCGGGGTTTGCCGTGCCCGGGCTACGACCTGCTCGGCCGCACTGGAAGGATGGGAGTTCAGGAAAGTTCAGCCGGCCGGAAGGGGCCGGCCGGGGTCGCGGGGGAATAGACCTGAGATGCGCCCCGGGAGGCAAGGGAGGAAGGACCGCCAATGAGTGTCACGCTCGCCAAGGGTGGCAATGTCTCGCTCACCAAGGCCGCGCCGAATCTGACGCAGGTGCAGATCGGTCTCGGCTGGGACGCCCGGTCGACGACCGGTGCGCCCTTCGACCTCGACGCGAGCGCGCTGCTGTGCGCCAGCGGCCGGGTGCTGGGTGACGAGTACTTCGTCTTCTACAACAACCTCAAGAGCCCCGAGGGCTCGGTCGAGCACACCGGCGACAACCTCACCGGTGACGGCGACGGCGACGACGAGGTCGTCCTGGTCAACCTGGACCTGGTGCCGCCGCAGGTCGACAAGGTGGTCTTCCCGGTGTCGATCTACGACGCCGAGAACCGGGGGCAGAACTTCGGCCAGGTCCGCAACGCCTACATCCGGGTGGTCAACTCGGTGGACGGTCAGGAGATCGCCCGCTACGACCTCAGCGAGGACGCGTCCAGCGAGACCGCGATGATCTTCGGCGAGCTGTACCGGTACGCCGGTGAGTGGAAGTTCCGCGCGGTGGGCCAGGGTTATGCCTCGGGCCTGCGGGGCATTGCCCTCGATTTCGGCGTAAACGTACAGTAAAGGCCCTCATCGCTGTGATCGTTCCGTTCGGCGCTCCGGCGCGTCCGGACGCAATCCCGGCGAACGTCGACCTCGTCGACGCCATGAACCCGAAAGGTAACCAAGTCCCGTGTTCCTCCGCACATTCGGCTGGTCATTCGCGATCACCATTCTCGGGCTGATCGCCGCCGGCCTGCTCTGGGGAGCCGAGGGATTCGGCATCGTGCTGATCCTCTCCATCCTGGAGATCTCCCTCTCGTTCGACAACGCGGTGGTCAACGCCACGGTGTTGAAGCGGATGAACCCGTACTGGCAGAAGATCTTCCTCACCGTCGGCGTGCTGATCGCCGTCTTCGGTATGCGGCTGATCTTCCCGCTGCTGGTCGTCGGCCTCACCGCGCACCTCAACCCGGCCACGGTCATCGACCTCGCGCTGCACAGCGACAAGACCTACGAGGGCCTCACCTACGGCCAGTACCTGGAAGCGGCCAACCCGGCCATCGCGGCCTTCGGCGGCGTCTTCCTGCTGATGATCTTCCTCGACTTCATCTTCGAGGAGAAGGACTACAACTGGCTGGCCTGGATCGAGCGTCCGCTGGAGAAGGTCGGCAAGCTGGAGGCCTTCTCCACCGTCGTCGCCCTGGTCACCCTGCTGCTGGCGGCCAACTTCTTCGCCGGTGACCACGCCGAGACGGTCCTGCTCGCCGGTGTGCTCGGCCTCGTCACCTACCTCTCGGTGAACGGCCTCTCCTCGGTCTTCGAGGCGGGCCTGGAGGAGGAGGCCGAGAAGGAGGAGGCGCAGGAGAAGACCGGCAAGTCCATCGTGCAGGTGGGCGGCAAGGCCGCGTTCTTCCTCTTCATGTACCTCGAGGTGCTGGACGCCTCGTTCTCCTTCGACGGCGTCGTCGGCGCGTTCGCCATCTCCAGCGACATCTTCCAGATCACCCTGGGCCTCGGCATCGGCGCGATGTACATCCGCTCGCTGACCGTCTTCCTGGTCCGCAAGGGCACCCTGGACGACTACGTCTACCTGGAGCACGGCGCGCACTACGCGATCGGCGCGCTCGCGGTGATCCTGATGGTCGGCATCGAGTACCACATCCCGGAGATCGTCACCGGCCTGATCGGCGTCGCCTTCATCGGGCTCGCGCTCGGCTCGTCGGTCCTGCGCAACCGCCGGGAGGGCGCCGACGGCGGGGGCGACGGGGACCGGGAACTGGTGGGCAGCGACAGCTAGGACTGTCCTGCCGGTCCCCCGGTAAACGCCGAACGGCCGTTCCTCCCGAGTGGGGAACGGCCGTTCGGCGTTCTGCGTGCGGTTCCCGCTGCTCAGCCGAGCTGCTGCTCGATGGCGCGCAGCTTGCGCTCCAGGGAGTCGAGCTTGGGCATCGACAGGGTGTCGTCGTCCGGCGTCAGGTCGACCGTCGAGCGGTAGGCGGAGGACGAGGCCGACGTCGACGAGGTCGAGGACGAGAGCGACGACGAGGACGAGAGCGACGAGGAGAACGAGGAGGAGGACGAGCCGGAGACCGACTCGGAGCCGCGCGAGCGGCGGGTCTCCAGGGCGCTCAGCGGCGCGGAGTCCAGCAGCGAGCCGGAGGTGCGGGAGGAGAAGGCGTCCACCTCAACGGCTAGGGCAGGCTCCGTAGCGCTCGGGCCGTCTCCGGCAGCGGCGAGGGCGGGCACCTGGCGGCCGCTGCGGTTGCGGGACAGCATGCCGCCCGACTGGCGGGAGATCGCCTTCAGCTCGGCACGCTCGCGGCGGTCGGCGCTGCGGGCCCGCACCTTGGCGTCCAGCTTCGCCTGACGCTCCTCGCGCACCTCGTCGACGGCCTCGTCCAGGCTGCGGACGTTCTCCAGCAGCATCAGCGACCAGGCGGCGTAGGTCTCGCGGGGCGCGCGCAGCCAGCGGACGATGCGGATCTGCGGCAGCGGGCGCGGGACGAGGCCCTGCTCGCGCAGCGCGGCCTTGCGGGTCTGCTTCAGCGCGCGGTCGAACAGGATCGCGGCCGAGATCGACATGCCGGAGAAGAACTCGGGGGCGCCGTCGTGGGACATGCCGCGCGGGGCGTGCACCCAGTTGAACCAGGCCGAGGCGACCGCGAACACCCAGACCAGCAGGCGGGAGCCGAGGGCCGCGTCACCGTGGCTGGCCTCGCGGACGGCGAGCACCGAGCAGAACATCGCGGCGCCGTCCAGGCCGAACGGGACCAGGTACTCCCAGCCGTTCGAGAGTCCCAGGTTCTCCTTGCCGAAACCGACCAGGCCGTGGAAGGAGAGCGCGGCCGCGACGCCGGCGCAGCAGAACAGCAGGACGTAGGAGGAGATCCCGTAGACCATCTCCTTGCGTCGGCGGCGTTCCTCGCTACGCTCCCAGGAGTCGCTGGAGTCGTCCTTCCGGTTGTTGTTCTTGAAGCGCAGCGTCGCCACCAGGATGGCGGTGAACAGCAGGGCTACACCGCCGATGACGGTCCAGACCAGCTGTATGGAGGTCAGGTTCATTGCGGGTCGGGCCTCGGGTTTCCGCAGGGGACAAAGGTCTCAAGTGCGACACGATGATCAGGATCCGTCCCCGGGACCGGGCCTGACGAAGCGTCGTCGTCGGACGGGTGCGCCGACGCGCCCGGGCGGGCGGGCGGGACACCTGTGCGGCTAGACGATATCGCGTCCGAAGTGGCCGCATGGTACGGGAGGTGAGCTTCACCCCGCCAATCGACCCGCCGGTGTCCGGCCGGTGTCCGGCGGGCGGCGGCGGGTAGGGGACTTCGGGTACCCGCGGGCGGGCTGATGCCCGATCATGGAGCGGCGGACCGTCAGAACGGCTGGCGCGGCTGGGGGAGGACGGCATGGCCTCGATTTGGGAGTACCTGCGCGGAGAGCGGAACGCCCTCGACACGGGTGGCCAGTTCAAGGTCACCCTGACCAAGTCCTCGCCGCACCACGCGATCACCGGTGCGGCGGCGACCACCGGCTACCTCTACGTCAACCTGCACTGGACCACCCGGATAGGAGCCCCGAGGGCGAGCGCCAGGGACTCCCTGCGGCGGGTGTTCAGCCCGCGCATCCTCAGCCCGATGGAGCCGGACTCCAGCCAGAACGCCCAGGTCAACGTGGACCTCGACCTGGCCTGCATGTACGAGCTGTCCGACGGCAAGCGGGGCGTGGTGCAGCCGCTGGGCGGCTTCTTCGGCGACCTCCAGCACCCGCCGTACATCAAGCTCAGCGGCGACGACCAGTACGGGGCGCCGTCCGGCGAGACGATGTACGTCAACCTGGAGAAGAAGGACCAGTTCAAGCGGCTGCTGATCTTCGTGTACATCTACGACGGCACGCCGGCCTTCGAGCAGACCAACGCGGTGGTGACGATCGTGCCGCAGTCCGGGCCGCGGATCGAGGTCCATCTGGAGGAGCGGGCGTCGGCGGCCCGCTCCTGTGCGGTGGTGCTGATCGAGAACACCGGTGACAACGCGCTCACGGTGCGGCGTGAGGTGCGGTACGTGAACGGGTTCCAGGCGGACATCGACCGGCTGTACGGCTTCGGGATGCAGTGGCAGCGCGGTTACAAGGCGGAGTGAGGCCGGGGGTTCCGACTCCTCGGGGCGTGCGGGCTCGGTGGTGTACGGGCTCGGTGGTGTGCGGGTGGGCGTGCGGCTCAGCGCGGCTGGAACTGCGGGCCCTGCGGGGGCAGCGCGAACTCCTCGGCGGGCGGGGCCGGCTGCTGCGGGACGGGCGGCTGGGCCTGTGCCTGGGCAGCCTGCTGGCCCTGCTGGCCCTGTTGCGGTGGCTGCGGCGCGGTGTTCGGCGGCGGGTAGCCGTAGCCCGGCTGCTGCTGGGGCGGGTAGCCGTAGCCGGGAGCGGGCGCCGGGGGCTGCTGCTGGGGGTAGCCGTACCCCGGGCGCGGGGCCGGCGGCGGGTAGCCGTAGCCGCCGCCCTGCTGCGGTGACTGCGGTGACTGCGGTGACTGCGGCGCGGTGTTCGGCGGCGGGTAGCCGTACCCGGGCCGTCCGGCCGGCGGCGCGGTCGGGGCGGGCGGGAGGTTCGGCGGCACCGTCGGCGGCTTGGGCGGCGGCGGGGGCGTGTTGGCCGGGACGCCGGTCGGCGCCTGTGCACCACCGGCCTGCGCGGCGGCGGCCGGGGCGGTGGCCGGAGGCTGCGCGGCGGCGGGCTGCGGGACGGCCGGGGCCAGGGTGAAGGTGCCCGGCTCGGGGCGGCCGGCCGGCCGGGGGTCGGGCAGGGCGGCCCGGGGGTCGCCGACGGGCGGGCCGGCGGCGGCCCTGGCCTGTGTGTCGCCCTCGTCCTCGACGGTGATGCCGAAATCGGTGGCCAGTCCGATCAGCCCGGACGCGTAGCCCTGGCCGACCGCGCGGAACTTCCAGGCGCCGGCCCGGCGGTAGAGCTCGCCCGCGACCAGCGCGGTCACCTCGTCCCCGTCGGCCATCGCGAACTCGGCCAGCGCGGGCACGCCGTCCCCGGCGGCGGCGTCGAACAGCAGCAGCCGCAGCCCGCTCACCGCCCGGAACGTGCCGCCCTCGGAGGAACCGGCCAGCACCACCCGGTCCACGTCGGCCGGCAGCTTGCCGAGCTCGGCCTCGACGGTGTCGGTGATCTCGCTGCCGTGGGCGGTCTGCTGCTTGGGCAGGTGGCGCACCAGGCCGGACGGGTGGCGCGGCTGGTTGTAGAAGACGAAGTCGGCGTCCGAGCGGACCTTGCCGCCCGGGCCGAGCAGCAGCGCGGAGGCGTCCACGTCCGGCGCACCGGGCGTGGCGCTCCAGCGCAGCACGGCGCGGACAGCCGCCACCGGCAGTGCGATGTTGGCGCCCTTGGCCATCACGTGCGTCATAGCCGACCATCCTGCCTGTTCGCCACCCCTTCGGACAACGTGACCGGAGGAGGCGTTGTGGGGGGACTTTGCCAACGCTTGCGCTTTGTGAAGTGGAAGGTAACCTTCCGAGAATTCGATGTTTCGGAACCCTCCACGACCCGGCACCGTCCGTACGATGGGCGGGCGGGGGGCTCCTGGACCGGACAACGGTGACCGGACGGGGCCGGACCGGGAACCACCACGGCCGCCGAGCCGGTTGAACCGGGTGCTGGACCGAGTGTCGCCACCGTCCATCCCCGTCCTTCCCCGCCTCCGCCGGACCGGCGGCCGAACCTCCTGAGGAGAGCACCTTGCGCCACTTCGGCCACCTCGCGGACGACGTCCGCGACCGGCTCTTTCTCAGCGCTCCCGGGGAGTTCACCGCCGACAGCGCGGCGGCCGTGCTCGCCACCGCGCTGGGCGCCACCCTCTACAGCCCGGCCACCCGCACCACCCTGCGCACGGACATCCGCAAGCAGGCCGCACAGGGCGTCGTCTCGATGGTGCTCTGCCTGGAGGACGCCATCGCCGACCACGAGGTCCCGGACGCCGAGGCCAACCTGGTGGCCCGGCTCGGCGAGCTCTGGGCGGAGGTCACGGAGAGTGCCGGGTCCGGCGTCACGGAGGGTGTCGGGTCCGCTGTGACGGAGGGTGTCGACCCGGGTGGAATCTCCACCGGTTGCACACAGGATCTTCCCCTCCTCTTCGTCAGGGTGCGGACCCCCGCGCAGCTGACCGACCTCGCCGGCCGGCTCGGACCCGCGATCGGGCTGCTCACCGGCTTCGTCCTGCCGAAGTTCACCGAGGACACCGGCGGCGACTTCCTGGAGGCGCTCGCCGCCGCCGAGGCCGCCACCGGGCGCCGGCTGTTCGCGATGCCCGTCCTGGAATCGCCCGAACTCGCCCACCTGGAGACCCGCCGCGACCAGCTCTTCGGCATAGCCAGGCTGCTCGACAAGCACCGCGAGCGCGTCCTCGCCGTCCGCCTCGGCGTCACCGACCTCTGCTCCGCGTACGGCCTGCGCCGCTCGCCCGACCTGACCGCGTACGACGTGGCACTGGTCGCCTCGGTGATCGGCGACGTGGTGAACGTGCTCGGCCGCGCCGACGGCACCGGGTTCACCGTCACCGGCCCGGTCTGGGAGTACTTCCCGGTCCAGGAGCGGATGTTCAAGCCGCAGCTGCGCCGCACCCCGTTCGCGGAGGCCGAGCCCTCGCGCGAGGCCGTCCGCCGGCGGATCATCGAGCACGACCTGGACGGGCTCATCCGCGAGATAGAACTCGACCGCGCCAACGGCCTGTTGGGCAAGACCTGCATCCACCCCAGCCATGTGCCCGCCGTCCACGCGCTCTCCGTCGTCACGCACGAGGAGTACAGCGACGCCCACGACATCCTCCAGCAGGAGCGCGGCGGGGGCGGGGTGCTGCGCTCGGCGTACACCAACAAGATGAACGAGGCGAAGCCCCACCGGGCCTGGGCGGAGCGGGTGTTGCTGCGCGCCGAGGTGTTCGGGGTGGCCCGGGAGGACGTCAGCTTCGCGGAGCTGCTCTCGGCCTGCCTCTGCCGTTGAACCGCTGAGCCTTTGAGCCGCTCGCTCGGCCCGTCAACCTTGCCCACCGCACCACCGCAAAGACCGAAGACAGGACCCGTAGTGACAGCAGCGCAGCAGGACCGGACCACTGGGGCCGACGGGACGGACGGGACCCTCGGCCCCGTCGGGGGCGTCGGGGGCGTCGGCTCCTTCGGGGCGAGCGCCGAGGGGCCCGCGGGAGCGGGGGAGTGGACCGGGCGCTGGGTGGCCGAGCGGGCGGGCGTCACACTGACCGGCTCCGAGCGCCTCCCCGAGCTGGTCGGCCTCGCCCTGCGGGAGAACCGCAAGCGGGCCCACCTGCTGGTGTCCACCGTGCTCGGCAAGCACGTCCCGCAGCAGCCCGCGGTGGTGCACGGCGCCGGACTGGAGCTCGGCCGCCGGGTCCGCGACCTGCTCGACCCGCTCGGCGGCGAGGCCGTCGCCCGCGCCGTCGTCCTCGGCTACGCGGAGACCGCCACCGGCCTCGGCCACAGCGTCGCCGACGGCCTGGACGCCCCCTACCTGCACTCCACCCGCCGCCCGGTGCCCGGCCTCACCCCGGTCGGCGGCTTCGAGGAGGAGCACTCGCACGCCACCTCCCACCTGCTGCTGCCCGCGGACCCCCGGCTGCTCGCCGGTGACGGCCCGCTGGTCCTGGTGGACGACGAGTTCTCCACCGGCACCACCGTGCTCAACACCATCCGCGAACTGCACGCCAACCACCCGCGCGAGCACTACGTGGTGGTCGCGCTGGTCGACCTGCGCGGCCCGGCCGACCGGCGCCGGCTCGCCGACACCGCGGCCGAACTCGGCGTCCGGCTGGACCTGGTGGCGCTGGCCGACGGCGGCGTCGAACTGCCCGCCGACGTCCTGGACCGGGCCGAGCGGCTGATCGCCGAGGCCGGCCCCGCGCCCGAGCCGCCGGCCGCCCCGGTCGCCCCGCTGGTGCGGGTCGACCTGGACTGGCCGGCCGGGCTGCCCGACGGCGGGCGGCACGGGTTCACCCGGGAGCACCGGGCGCGACTGGAGGCGGCGCTGCCCGGTCTGGCCGAGCGGCTGGCGGCGGCGGTCGACCCCGACGGCGCTGCCGGTGCCGACCGTGCGCGGGTGCTGGTGCTCGGCTTCGAGGAGCTGATGTACGCGCCGCTGCGGCTGGCCGACGCCCTCGCCGAGCGGCTGCCCGGCGGCACCGACCGCGTCCGCTACTCCACCACCACCCGCTCGCCCGTCCTCGCCGTCGACGACCCCGGCTACGCCATCCGCACCCGGCTGGCCTTCCCCGCCCACGACGACCCGGCCGACGACTCCTCGCGCGAGCGCTACGCCTACAACGTCGCCCCCGGCACCGACCCGGCCCGCCGCTTCGGCACCGTGGTGCTGGTGGTCGACGACACCGCCGACACCCCCGCCCTGCACGAGGGCGAGCGCGCCCTGCTCGGCCAGCTGCGCCGGGTCACCGACCGGGTGGTGCTCGCCGTCCTGCCGTCCCACCGGCCGACCGCCCCCGCCACCCCGGCGGCTCCGGCGCGTCCGCTGTACGGCCCCGAGTTCTCCTCCTACCGCGCCGACGAAGTGGCCTGGCTGCTCAAGGACCTCACCGGCGTCGACCTGGAGGCGCCCACCGAGGAGCGCGAGGAGGCCGTGCAGAGCGGCGGCGCCCACTACGCCGAGTCGCTGCCGGTCGAGTACCAGCCGAGCCCCGAGTACCAGGAGCTGTTCCACCAGGCGCTGCGGGTCTCCGCCCGACGGATCGCGCTCGCCGTCGGCACCGTCGCCGAGACCCTGCTGCGCGAGCGCGGCCCCGGCCTGGTGCTCGCCTCGCTGGCCCGCGCCGGGACGCCGGTCGGCATCCTGATCCGCCGCTGGCTCGCCGCCGGACACGGCCTCGACGCCCCGCACTACGCCGTCTCGATCGTCCGCGGCCGCGGCATCGACCCGGCCGCGCTGCGCTACCTCGACGCCCACCACCGGGCCGCCGACGTGGTGTTCGTCGACGGCTGGACCGGCAAGGGCGCGATCACCCGCGAACTCGCCGAGGCCCTCGCCGGGACCGGCTTCGACCCCGACCTCGCCGTCCTCGCCGACCCCGGCCGCTGCGTGCGCACCTTCGGCACCCGGGACGACTTCCTGATCCCCTCCGCCTGCCTCAACTCGACCGTCTCCGGCCTGGTCTCGCGCACCGTGCTGCGCTCCGACCTGATCGGCCCCGACGACTTCCACGGCGCCAAGCACTACACCGAGCTGGCCGGCGCCGACGTCTCCGGCGCCTTCCTGGACACCGTCGCCGACCACTTCGCCGACGTCCGGGCCGAGGCCCTCGCGGCGGCCGAGCGGTTCCTCGCCCCCGAGCACGCCGAGGAGCGCGCCCCCGACTGGGCCGGCTGGGCCGCCGTCGAGCGGATCAGCGCCGAGTACGGCATCGACAGCGTCAACCTGGTCAAGCCCGGCGTCGGCGAGACCACCCGGGTCATGCTGCGCCGCGTCCCCTGGCGGGTGCTCGCCCGCCGCGGCGCCGGCGCCGACCTCGACCATGTCCGGCTGCTCGCCGCCCAGCGGGGAGTGCCGGTCGAGGAGGTGGACGACCTGCCGTACTCCTGCGTCGGCCTCATCCACCCCCGCTACACCCGGGGGGCGACCGGCGCCTCCGGCACGGCCGTCCTCACCAAGGAGTCCTGAGCCCGATGAGTGGTCACGCACGCCCGGACGGCGGATCCGCCGCCGCACCGCGCTTCGTCGTCGCGAGCGACCTCGACCGCACCCTGATCTACTCCAACCGGGCCCTCGCCCTGGACGTGCCGGACCGGCTCGCGCCGCGCCTGCTCTCCGTCGAGGTGCACGACGGCAAGGCGCTGTCCTTCATGACCGAGCAGGCCGCCGCGCTGCTCGTCGAACTCGCCCGCGAGGCCGTGCTCGTCCCCGCCACCACCCGCACCCGGGCCCAGTACGAGCGGGTCAACCTGCCCGGCCCGACGCCCGGTTGGGTCCCGCCCTACGCGATCTGCGCCAACGGCGGCCGGCTGCTCGTCGACGGCGTGCCGGACGAGGACTGGCAGACCGAGATGGCCGGCCGGCTGGCCGAGGGGGCGGCTCCGCTGGCGGAGGTGGTCGAGCACCTGGCCCTCTGCGCCGACCCCGAGTGGACCCACAAGCGGCGGGTGGCCGACGAGCTGTTCGCCTACCTGGTCGTCGAGCGCGCCGAACTGCCGGCGGGCTGGATCGCCGAACTCACCGGCTGGTGCGCCGAACGCGGCTGGACCGTCTCGCTCCAGGGCCGCAAGGTGTACGCGGTGCCGGCGCCGCTCAGCAAGAGCGCGGCGCTGGCGGAGGTCGTCCGCCGGGTCGGCCCGTCCACGGTGCTGTCCGCCGGCGACTCGCTGCTCGACGCCGACCTGCTGCTCGCCGCCGACGCCGCCTGGCGCCCCGGCCACGGCGAACTGGCCGACACCGGCTGGACGGCCCCCGGGGTCACCGCCCTCGACGAGATCGGCGTCGCGGCGGGCGAGGAGATCGCCCGCCGCTTCCTGTCCCGGGTCCGGGGCGAGGTCGGGACTCCGGTCCCCACTCCGGCCTTCGGCGCCTAGCGCCTAGATTCCGGCCAGGGAGTCCGGCTAGCCGCAGCAGCCGCCGCCGCAGCACCCCCCGCCGCCACCGGCCGACGGGGCCTGCTGCGGCGCGGCGCCGCCGGAGGCCGCGCCGGTCACGGCGACGGTCGACAGCAGCTTCACGGTGTCCGGGTGGCCCTGCGGGCAGACGGCGGGGTCGTTGGCCTGCGCCATCGCGCGGCGGAGCTCGAACGTGGCGCCGCAGGAGCGGCAGCGGAAGTCATAACGAGGCATACCCGCCAGCGTATCCGGGCCACCGGCACCCGCTCCCGCTTCCGCTCCTACTTCTGCTTCTGCTTCTTCTTGTGCCCCGGCTCCTACTTCTGTCCCCCGAGCTCGCCGCGGATCAGCTCCACCACGTTCGCCGCCGACTCCCGCACCGCCGCCAACTCGGTCAGGAACCGCCAGTAGTCCGGGTGCCGCCCGGCCGCCTCCAGCTCGGCCACCGCGCGGTCCAGCCGGGCCACCGCAGCGTCCAACGGCGCGGCGTGCCGCGGATCCGGCGCGTGCCGCCCGGCCATCGCCAGCCGCTGGGCGTCCCGCAGCGCGAACCGGGCCCGCTCGACCTCCTTGTTCGGGTCGATCTGCACCTCGTTCAGCTGCCGCAGCCGCTCGTTCACCGCGACCACCGACCCGTCCGCCGTGTCCAGCAGCGCGCGCACCGTCCCCAGTGCCCCCGTGGCATCCGCCCACCGCTGCTCGTCCCGGGCCAGCGCCGCCTCGGCCAACTTGACCTCGGCGGCCCGCCCGGCCTCCGCCACCTGGTCCGGCACCCGCTGGAGGTCCTGCCAGCACGAGGCGGAGAACCGCCGGCGCAACTCGCTCAGCGCCGGCGGCACCGTGCCGGCCTTGGTCTCCAGCGCCTGGATCCTGGTCCGCAGACTGGCCACCCGCCGGTCGATCTCCCGGGCCCGCTCCGGCAGGTGCCCGACCTCCGCCGCGATCGCCTCCGCGCGCTCCTTCACCCGCTCCGCGCGCTCCAGCGTGTCCGGTACCCCGTGCCGGGCCACCCCCTCGTTCAGCCGCCCCAGCTCCGGCGCCAACTCGGCCAGCCGCGCCGCCGGCCCGTCCGCCCGCAGCCCGGCGCCGCGCGCCACGTCCAGCGCGTTACTGGCGTCCAGCAGCGCCCGCTTGGCCTGCTCCACCGCCGGGGCCACCCGCATCAGCTGCGACTCGGCCCGCTCCAGCGTCGGCTGCAGCCTGCGCAGGAAGTCGTTCAGCTCCGACAGCGCCGAACCGAGCTGGCCCTTCACATCGTCCAGCTGGTGCTTGGCCCGCGCGGCCGCACCGGACTCCAGCTCCTCCGCGTCCAGGTCGTGCGCGTCCAGGGCGGACAGGTAGTTCACAGTCACCTGGTCGACCCGGCCCGAGATCGCCTCGAAGTCCGCGGCTGCCCGCCGGGCCGTCGCACTGTCCCCGACGGAACGCACCGTCTCCACCGCCAGCCGCACCTCGCGCTGGGTCGAGTCCACGTCGTAGAACGCTTGCTGCGCCGCGTCCCTGGCCGCCCGGGCGTCCGCCCGCATGCCGTCACCGCCGCGCCGCCCCCACCAGCCCCCGCCGGCCCCGAACGACGCCGCCGCGGCGGCCCCCAACGCCCCCGCGACCACCCCCGGCAGCACCAGCGCCTCGGCCATCCCGCTCCCCGGCCCCCGCCGCCGCCCCCGCCCGCCTCCGCCGGCCACCCTCACTGCGCGCTCCCTGGTTCCCGACCGCTGGTCCACCACCATTCTTCCCGATCACCCCCCGGACC
>NZ_LGDO01000456.1:0-211 GCF_001279805.1 Streptomyces sp. XY431 | reverse complement strand
TCAGGTAGAGAATACCGAGGCGTTCGGGTGAACTATGGTTAAGGAACTCGGCAAAATGCCCCCGTAACTTCGGGAGAAGGGGGGCCATTCCTGGTGACGAGTCTTGCACTCCGAGCTGGGGGTGGCCGCAGAGACCAGCGAGAAGCGACTGTTTACTAAAAACACAGGTCCGTGCGAAGCCGTAAGGCGATGTATACGGACTGACGCCTGC
>NZ_LGDO01000455.1:0-214 GCF_001279805.1 Streptomyces sp. XY431 | reverse complement strand
GGGGTTGGAGATTCCTTTATGTAGTAAACACTAGCGAGGACGCAGTGCGCGGGACCGCCCTATTCCGGTGGTTGCCGTGCCGCTCGACGCGAGTGCGAACCGGATTACCGGTAATCATTCACGGAGAGTTTGATCCTGGCTCAGGACGAACGCTGGCGGCGTGCTTAACACATGCAAGTCGAACGGTGAAGCCCTTCGGGGTGGATCAGTGGCG
>NZ_LGDO01000454.1:0-215 GCF_001279805.1 Streptomyces sp. XY431 | reverse complement strand
GAAGCCCTGTGAGGGGTGGAGTTGACCGGTACTAATAGGCCGAGGGCTTGTCCTCAGTTGCTCGCGTCCACTGTGTTGTTCTGAAACAACGACCCCCATTCCCCTTGGCCGGGATTTGGGTGCGGTTGACAGTTTCATAGTGTTTCGGTGGTCATAGCGTGAGGGAAACGCCCGGTTACATTCCGAACCCGGAAGCTAAGCCTCACAGCGCCGAT
>NZ_LGDO01000453.1:0-216 GCF_001279805.1 Streptomyces sp. XY431 | reverse complement strand
CGAAGTTCGACCTGGAGGTGAGTCTTGGTGAGGTTTTTGACGAGCGGGGGAGGCCGGCGGGTGTTCGGGGGAGGTTGGTCGCGGCTGCGGATCTGTTCGATGCGGGGACGGCGGAGCGTTTCGCGGGTTGGCTGGTGCGGGTGGTCGAGCGGGTTGTCGCTGAGCCGTTGACGCGGTTGTCGGCGGTGGATCTGCTGGGTGCGGACGAGCGCCGGC
>NZ_LGDO01000452.1:0-216 GCF_001279805.1 Streptomyces sp. XY431 | reverse complement strand
GCCGGGTGAGCGGATGTACCGCACCGGCGACACCGCCCGCTGGAACACCGACGGGATCCTCGAGTTCATCGGGCGTGGTGACGACCAGGTGAAGGTGCGCGGCTTCCGCATCGAACCGGGCGAGGTGGAGAGCGCGCTGGCCCGGGTGGGGGGTGTGGCGCAGGCGGTCGCCCTGGTGCGGGAGGACCGTCCGGGTGAGAAGCGCCTGGTCGGGTA
>NZ_LGDO01000451.1:0-216 GCF_001279805.1 Streptomyces sp. XY431 | reverse complement strand
ACCAAGTCTGTACTAGGTGAGCGATGGGGTGACGCAGGAAGGTAGTCCAGCCCGGGCGGTGGTTGTCCCGGGGTAAGGGTGTAGGGCGTTGTGTAGGCAAATCCGCACAACATGAGCCTGAGACCTGATGCCGAGCCGATTGTGGTGAAGTGGATGATCCTATGCTGTCGAGAAAAGCCTCTAGCGAGTTTCATGGCGGCCCGTACCCCAAACCGA
>NZ_LGDO01000450.1:0-216 GCF_001279805.1 Streptomyces sp. XY431 | reverse complement strand
TTCGGACTCGCTTTCGCTACGGCTACCCCACACGGGTTAACCTCGCTACACACCGCAAACTCGCAGGCTCATTCTTCAAAAGGCACGCAGTCACGAGATGCAGGACAAGCCCGCATCCGACGCTCCCACGGCTTGTAGGCACACGGTTTCAGGTACTATTTCACTCCGCTCCCGCGGTACTTTTCACCATTCCCTCACGGTACTATCCGCTATCGG
>NZ_LGDO01000449.1:0-216 GCF_001279805.1 Streptomyces sp. XY431 | reverse complement strand
GCTCGTGTAGACGTCCACCGCGTCGTCGTCGTAGCGGGCGTGGAAGACCATGCCCTCCTGCACCGGCGACAACGGCCAGACATCCTCCAACTCGACCTCCGCCGACTCCAGTTCGGAGACATCCGCGGAGGTGAGCGCGACCAGCGGGAAGTCCGACGGCGTGTGCCCGCCCGAACCCGGCTGCTCGACATGCGCAACCAACGCGCGCAGGACCGT
>NZ_LGDO01000448.1:0-219 GCF_001279805.1 Streptomyces sp. XY431 | reverse complement strand
CCTGTTCGGACTCGCTTTCGCTACGGCTACCCCACACGGGTTAACCTCGCTACACACCGCAAACTCGCAGGCTCATTCTTCAAAAGGCACGCAGTCACGGCCCACCAGCAAGCTGATGAACGACGCTCCCACGGCTTGTAGGCACACGGTTTCAGGTACTATTTCACTCCGCTCCCGCGGTACTTTTCACCATTCCCTCACGGTACTATCCGCTATCGG
>NZ_LGDO01000447.1:0-219 GCF_001279805.1 Streptomyces sp. XY431 | reverse complement strand
GCGCATGGCGTGGGAGACATGGGTGTTCAGGCGGTCCCAGACCAGCACGATCGGTGCTTTGACGAGGTGATGGACGCCGTCGACCAGGGCGATGAAGTCGCGCTCGCTCATGCTGCGGCGCTTGCCCTTGCCCACGGGGTGGGTGATCAGCCGATGGCACAGCCGGGTGCGGGAGCCGGGCCGCATCGCAATCAGCCCGGCCACCGACAGGCGTCCCGC
>NZ_LGDO01000446.1:0-50687 GCF_001279805.1 Streptomyces sp. XY431 | reverse complement strand
CCCCCCCCCCCCCCCCGCCCCCCCCCGCCCCCCCCCCCCCCCCCCCAACCCCCCACCCCCCCCCGGCCCCCCCCCCCCGGCCGACCCGCCGTCAGCCCCGCTCGTCCGCCGCGGCCGACCCGGGCCACTCCTCCGAGGTCAGCGCGAACCGCTCGTGGTCCCGCCAGGCCCCCTGGAGGAACAGCATCCGCGGTGTGAACCCCTCGTGCCGGAAGCCCAGCCGCTTGGCGAGCGCGATCGACCGCCCGTTGTCCGGCTGGACGTTGATCTCCAGCCGGTGCAGCCCCAGCCCGCCCTCCGGGTGCCCGGCGAAGCAGGTGTCCAGCACCAGCCGCAGCCCCTCGGTCATCCGCCCGGTGCCGGCGAACGGCAGGAACGAGTCGTAGCCCAGCGAGCCGTTGCAGAAGCGGCCCATCACGATGTTGGCCACATTGACCTTGCCGACCAGTCCGCCGGTCTCCAGGTCGACGATCAGGAAGGTCCGCAGGCCCGGCCCCTGGCGCTCCAGCAGGTCCGGCAGCGCGTCCGGCTCGACCGGGTTCCACCGGCCGATGTGCTCGGCGGACCGCCGGACCGCCTCGGCGTACGCCACCTCGTCCCCGGCCCGCGGGGCCCTGATCGTTACTCGCATCGGACCATCATCTCGGATGACCATCAGGCATGCGAACGGCCCACCGCCCGGGATACCGGGGCGGCGGGCCGTTCGTCCCGGGACCCGCAGCAGCGGGGACCGGGCAGGACCGGGGCAGGACTACAGCAGGTCCTTGAACTCCTTGGGCAGCTCGAAGTCGGCCGGGCCCTTGCCCGCGCCGAGGCCGAAGGCGCCGCCCTGGGCGGGGGCCTGGTCGGCACCGGGGCCGAGTGCGCGGCGCTCGGCGGCCGCGGCCTCCTCCTGCGCCCGCTTCAGCGGGTTGCCGCTCTTGCGCTTGCCCTTGGCGGCCGGAGCCTTCTTGGTGCTCTTCTTGCCGCCGCCACCCATGCCCGGGATACCCGGCATGCCCGGCATGCCCTTGCCGGAGGCCATCGCCGACATCATCTTGCGGGCCTCGAAGAACCGCTCGACCAGGTTCTTCACCTCGCCGACCTGGACGCCCGAACCCTTGGCGATGCGGGCCCGGCGCGAGCCGTTGATCAGCTCCGGCTCGGCCCGCTCGGTCGGGGTCATCGACTTGATGATGGCGCCGACGCGGTTGACGTCCTTGTCGTCGATGTTGTTGATCTGGTCGCGGATCTGGCCCATCCCGGGCAGCATGCCCAGCAGCTTGGAGATCGAGCCCATCTTCTGGACCTGCTCCAGCTGCGACAGGAAGTCGTCCAGCGTGAAGGCCTTCGGGCCGCCGCGCAGCTTGGCGGCGATCTTCTCGGCCTCGGCCTGCGAGAAGGTCTGCTCGGCCTTCTCGATCAGCGAGAGGACGTCACCCATGCCCAGGATGCGCGAGGCCATCCGGTCCGGGTGGAACGCGTCGAAGTCGTCGACCTTCTCGCCGTTGGAGGCGAACATGATCTGGCGGCCGGTGACGTGCGCGACCGAGAGCGCGGCACCGCCGCGGGCGTCGCCGTCGAGCTTGGAGAGCACCACGCCGGTGAAGTCGACACCGTCGAGGAAGGCCTGCGCGGTGGTGACCGCGTCCTGGCCGATCATGGCGTCGACGACGAACAGGACCTCGTCCGGGTTCACCGCGGCCCGGATGTCGGCGGCCTGCTGCATCAGCTCGGCATCGATGCCGAGGCGGCCGGCGGTGTCGACGATGACGACGTCGTACTGCTTCTGCTTGGCGTACTCGATCGAGTCCCGGGCCACCTGGACCGGGTCACCGACGCCGTTGCCCGGCTGCGGCCCGTAGAACGCGACGCCCGCGCGGTCGGCGACGACCTGCAGCTGGTTGACGGCGTTGGGGCGCTGGAGGTCGCAGGCGACCAGCAGCGGGGTGTGCTTCTGCTGCTTCAGCCAGTGGCCGAGCTTGCCCGCGAGGGTGGTCTTACCGGCACCCTGGAGGCCCGCGAGCATGATCACCGTCGGGCCGCTCTTGGCGAAGCGCACCCGGCGGGTCTCGCCGCCGAGAATGGCGACGAGCTCCTCGTTGACGATCTTGATGATCTGCTGGGCCGGGTTCAGCGCACCGGAGACCTCGGAGCCGAGCGCGCGCTCCTTCACCCGCTTGATGAAGGCCCGGACGACCGGCAGCGCGACATCCGCCTCCAGCAGCGCGATGCGGATCTCGCGGGTGGTGGCGTCGATGTCCGCCTCGCTCAGGCGGCCCTTGCCCCGGAGGTTCTTGAACGTCGCTGCGAGGCGATCGGAAAGGGTGTCGAACACGTCGTCGCGGGTCCTCTACGGCATCGGTCTGAGTACGGTCGTCGCCCCCAAGGGTATCCGGCCGGTCCACGGACGGTCTCCACCCGGGTTCGGAGGAACTCCGGCAGCCCCGGAGGAGCCGCTCAGCCCAGGGCCGCGCGCACCGCCGCCGCCACCTCCGCGGCCCGCCCGGCGGACAGCGGACGGCCCGCCGGGTCGGTCAGGTAGAAGGCGTCGACGACGTCCGCGCCCAGGGTGGAGACGTGCGCCGTCCGCACCCGCACCCCCGCGCCGTCCAGGGCCCGGCCGATCCGGTGCAGCAGCCCGGGGGCGTCGTGGGCGCGCACCTCCAGCACCGTGGCGGTCGCCGAGGCGACCGGGGGCGCCACCGCGACCACCGGCGGCGGGGTCGGGATCCCCCGCCGGCGCGGGGCCGCCGCGTCCCGCTCGGCCAGCCGGCGCGCGACGTCCAGCGAGCCGTCCAGGGCCCGGCGCAGGTCGGCCCGCAGCCGCGCCGCCTCCGGCAGCTCCCCGAACTCCGCCGCCACCGTCCAGGACAGCAGCAGCACCGGCCCCGCGCCGATCGGGTCCAGCTCCCGCAGCCCCGCCGAGCGGACCGCCAGCCGGTGCAGGGCCAGCACCCCGGCGACGGTGCCGAGCAGCCCCGGCCGGTCCGGGACGGCCAGCAGCAGCCGCACACCCATCGGCTCGGTACCGGCCGGGTCAGCCTCGGCCTGGGCCAGCAGGGAGAGCGCCGGTTCGCCGGTCCTGGCCGCCTCCACCGCGAGCCGCTCCTGCTCGGCGGTCGGCGCGGCGGCCGGCTCCGGGCCCGCGGCGGCGTCCCCGGCCAGCCGGGCGGCGGCCCGCGCGGCCAGGCCGTCCACCAGCGAGGCCCGCCAGCCGCTCCACGCGGCCGGGCCGGTGGCCAGCGCGTCCGCCTCGGTCAGCGCCCGCAGCAGCTCCAGCCGGGGCAGCGTGGTGACCACCTTGGTGACGGCCTCCACGGTGGCCGGGTCGTCCGGATCGCGCCGGGTCGCGGTGTCCACCAGGGTCAGGTGGTGGCGGACCAGCACGGCCAGGGTCTCCACCGACTCCGGGTCGAAGCCCATCCGGGCGGCCACGTCGCGGACGATCACCTCACCCGCCTCGCTGTGGTCACCGGGCCAGCCCTTGCCGAGGTCGTGCAGCAGCGCGGCGACCAGCAGCAGGTCCGGCCGGGCCACCCGGCGGGTCATCGCGGCGGCCCGCACCGCGGTCTCCACCAGGTGCCGGTCCACCGTCCAGCGGTGCACCGCGTTGCGCTGCGGCCGGCAGCGGACCCGCTCCCAGTCGGGCAGCAGCCGGGTGATCAGCCCCTCCGCCTCCAGCGCCTCCCAGACCGGCAGACAGGCCTCGCCCGCGCCGAGCAGGGTGACCAGCTGCTCGCGCGCCTCGTCCGGCCAGGGCACCGGCAGCGGACGGCACTCGGCGGCCAGCCGGCGCACCGTCGCGTGGGAGACGGTGAGCCCGTTCTGGGCGGCCGCCGCGGCGGCGCGCAGCGGCAGCACCGGGTCCGCGGCCGGGCGCGCGCCCTGGGCGAGCACCGCCTCGCCGTCCTGCTCGACGACGCCCTCGGCGAGCGGCCGACGCTCCACCGCACCCCGGGCCACCGCGCCCGCGCCGCGCCTGGCGGCACCGGACGTGCCGCCGAACGGACCGGTGAACGGGAACCCGCGCCGGTGCGGACGCCGGCCCCGGCCCGAGCGGGCGACCAGCACCCGGTCCACCGCCCGCCAGGTGACGTCCGCGGCGTAGGCGACGGTCCTGGCCGCCTCGTAGACCTGCCGCAGCAGGGTGTCCGCGTCCAGCACGCCGAGCCGCTCGGCGACCTGGTCCTGGTCCTGCAGGGCGAGCCGTTCGGTGGCCCGGCCGGTGACCAGGTGGAGCGCGTCGCGGACGTCGGCCAGCCGGAGCGCGGCCGCGTCCAGGCCCTCCCGGGGCGCGTCGGCCAGCCAGCTGGCGGCGATCGCGTCCAGCGCGACCACGTCCCGCAGACCGCCCTTGGCCTCCTTGAGGTCGGGCTCCAGCAGGAAGGACAGTTCGCCGTGCCGCTCGGCCCGCTCCCGGCCCAGCTCGCGCAGCTCCGGCAGCCGCCGCGCCGCGCCCGCCCGCCAGTCGGCGAGCACGGTGGAGCGCAGCGCGGCGGTGAGCGCCGGGTCGCCCGCCACGTGCCGGGCGTCCAGCAGGCCGAGCTGGGCCTTGAGGTCGGCGGCCGCCACCGCCCGGGCCTCGGCCGGGGTGCGGACGGCGTGGTCCAGGGCGGCACCGGAGTCCCAGACCGGGTACCAGAGCCGCTCGGGCAGGGCCGGGTCCAACCGGCCCTCGTGCAGCAGCAGCACATCGAGGTCGCTGCGCGGAGAGAGCTCGCCGCGCCCGTAGCCGCCGACCGCGACCACGGCGGTCCCGGCGGGGGCGCCGGCCGAGGCGAACAGGGCGGCCAGCCAGTCGTCGGTGCGTGCGGACAGTTCGGCGCGGCGGGCCCGGCCGCCGGGCCCGGGGGCGGTGAGCAGCCGGGCCCGGGCCGCGGCGGGGTCGGCCGGACCGGCCGGGCCCGGGTGGGTGTCGTCGGTGTGGGAAGCCATGTGAAGTCCCCGTCCGTGGTCGTGCGGGTCGGTCGAACGGGCGCCGGAACGCCGTCGGCGGACCTGCGACCGTGGGGGGGTCGCAGGCCCGCGGGGAGGGGCTGCTGGTCAGGGCGCCGGAAGGGGGCCCTACAGGGCGTCGGGGCCGCGTTCGCCGGTACGGACCCGGACGGCGGTGTCGACCGGGATGGTCCACACCTTGCCGTCGCCGATCTTCCCGGTCCTGGCCGCCTCGACCAGGACGTCGATCAGCTGCTCGGCGTCCTCGTCCTCGGCCAGGACCTCGACTCTGACCTTGGGCACCAGGTCCACGGTGTACTCCGCGCCCCGGTAGACCTCGGTGTGGCCGCGCTGGCGGCCGTAGCCGCTCGCCTCGGAGACGGTCAGGCCGTGCACGCCGAAGGACTGCAGGGCGGCCTTCACCTCGTCCAGACGGTGGGGCTTGATGACGGCGGTGATGAGCTTCATCGGGCGTCCACCTCGGTCTTCTCGGTGCTCTTCGCCACGGCGGTGACGGCAGTGGCGGCGGGTGCGGCGGTCGCGGGCGTCGGCGCCGGGGCGGCCGAGGACCGGCCCAGGCCCGAGCCGAGGGCGCTGAAGTCGTACGCGGACTCGGCGTGCTCGGCCTGGTCGATACCGGCCACCTCGACCTCCTCGGAGACCCGGAACCCGATCGTCCTGTCGATCGCCTTGGCCAGCAGCCAGGAGAGCACGAAGGAGTAGACGGCGACGACCGCCACGCCCATCGCCTGCTTGCCCAACTGCTCGAACCCGCCGCCGTAGAAGAGCCCCTTGGCGGTCTGGCCGACCGTCCCGGTGGCGAACAGGCCGACCAGCAGCGAGCCGATCGCCCCGCCGACCGCGTGCACGCCGACCACGTCGAGCGAGTCGTCGAAGCCGAAGCGGTACTTGAGGCTGATCGCGGCCGCGCAGGCGGCTCCGGCGACCAGGCCGATCGCCACCGCGCCGAGCGGGGAGACCGAGCCGCAGGCCGGGGTGACGGCCACCAGGCCGGCCACCGCGCCGGAGGCGGCGCCCAGGGTGGTGAAGGCGCCGTGCCGCAGCTTCTCGTAGATCAGCCAGCCGATCAGCGCGGCACCGGTGGCGACCTGGGTGTTGATCAGGGCCATCGCCGCGACGCCGTTGGCGGCCAGCGCCGAGCCGGCGTTGAAGCCGAACCAGCCGAACCAGAGCAGCCCGGAGCCGAGCATCACCAGCGGCAGCGAGTGCGGGCGCATCGGGTCCTTGCGGAAGCCGATCCGTCGGCCGAGCACCAGGCACAGCGCCAGGCCCGCGACACCGGCGTTGATGTGGACGGCCGTCCCGCCGGCGAAGTCGATCACGCCGTTGCGGTCGCCGAGCCAGCCGCCGTTGCCGCCGTCGAAGAAGAACACCCAGTGCGCGACCGGGAAGTAGACCACGGTGACCCAGAGCGCCACGAACAGGCCCCAGGCGGTGAACTTGGCGCGGTCCGCGATCGCCCCGCTGATCAGGGCCGGGGTGATGATGGCGAACATCAGCTGGAAGGCGGAGAAGGCCGTCACCGGGATCGTCCCGGCGAGGTCGTTGAGGCCGATTCCGTTCATCCCCAGGAAGTCCAGGTTTCCGATCAGACCGGCGCCCGCGTCGGGCCCGAAGCTGAGCGAGTACCCGTAGAGGACCCACAGCACGCTGACGATGCCCAGCGAGAGGAAGCTCATCGCCAGCATGTTCAGTGTGCTCTTGGCCCGGACCATCCCCCCGTAGAAGAAGGCCAGCCCCGGGGTCATCACCATGACCAGGGCCGCACTGACGAGTACGAAGGCGGTGTCACCCGCGCTGAAGCCGTCCGGCATCGGCGTACCTCCTGACTGGAAGCCGATCCGCACCCGGGTTCCTGTCCCGTGCACCGGGGCGTCGGCGATGAGGAGGAGCGTGCCGAAGGCCGGTTTCGGCCGATGTTGCCGGTTGTTTCGCCGCCGTGACGAGGGCGACGGCGGGGTTACACCCGCGTGAACCCCGGCCGTGTCACGGGGCCGGAGGGGTTACCGTACGGCCGCCCCGCACGGGGTGTGCCCGGAGCGGCACGGAACGGGACGGCAGGGAACAGCACCGGACGGCACGGAACGGCACCGAACGACACCGACCGTGCCGTCGGCGGACGGCACGGTCGGCGGGTCGGCGCCGGATCGAGGCCGGACCGGGGGCGAGGGCGGGGCCGGATCGGGGCGGCTCAGACCACCGAGACGTACTCCGGGATGTCCTGCACCACCCGCTCCTTGAGCCGGCTGACCGCGTCCACGCCCCGGTAGCGGGACGAGGCGGCCTCGGTGGTCTTGCGCACCCGGGAGTTGAGCCGCTCGGAACGGACCTTGGTGGCGATGTCCACCGCCTGCTCGGCGAAGACCGCCGCCTGCTCCGGCTCGTTCTGGAGCAGGTGCACGCTGGCCATGCCGACCAGGTTGAAGGCGTACGAGCGGACGTGGTCGCCGTCCTGCCGGAACAGGTCGACCGCGCGCTCCATCACCGGCGCGGACATCGAGGCGTAGAGCGCACCGTTGTCGGAGTGGTAGGCGAGGTCGCGGAAGGAGTGCGCGTTCTCGGCGTTCAGCTCGGCCGGCGAGAAGAACTTCAGCCAGTCCGGGTCGGCGTCGCCCTCGCGGATGTCGGTGAAGGTGTCCTCGGCCAGCCGGACCGCCCGGGCGCACCGGTTCACCTCGCCGATGGTGGCGTAGGCGCGCGCCTCCATCGCGTACAGCAGGGACTGCTGGCGCGGGGTGGCGGTGTCCCGGCTGCCGTACTGGGCGAGGTGGATCAGCTCCAGCGCGTCCTCGCCCCGGTTGAGGTGGATCATCTGCCGGCTCATGTCGGTGAGGATCAGGGCGCCGAACGGGCGGTCCCCGGCCTCCTTGGCGGCGTGCAGCGCCAGCACGTAGTACTTCTGCGCGCTCGGGTGCATGCCGACGTCGTAGGACATCCAGCCCGCCAGGTGGGCGAGCTCGGCGGTGAGCCGGAACAGCCGCCGGGTGGTCTGCTCCGGGTAGGTCTCCTGGAGCAGGTCGGTGACCTCGTGCAACTGGCCGACCACGGCCTTGCGGCGCAGGCCGCCGCCGTTCTGCGCGTCCCACTGGCGGAACATGACCGTGGTCTGCTCCAGCAGTTCCAGCTCGGGCTCGGAGAGCCGGCCGGTGAACGGCTCGCCGCCGTTGGCCGCGGCCAGGATCGGCGTGGGGGCGCCGTTCGGGCCGGGGGCCAGCCAGCGCTGCATCGGCTCGATCAGGGCGGCGCCGGCGGTCAGCGCGAGCGAGGTGCCCAGGAAGCCGCGCCGGTTGAGCATGAGGTCGCTGCGGGAGTAGTCACTGATCAACTGGACGGTCTGCGGGGCGCTCCACGGCAGGTCGACGCCGCCGCCCACGGTGGAGACCGGAACGGCGGCGCGCAGGCCGAGGTCCTCGATCGAGACCACCGAGCCGAACCGCTCGGAGAACAGCTCCGACATGATCTTGGGGATGGGTTCCCTGGGCTGCTCGCCGTCCAGCCAGCGGCGCACCCGCGAGGTGTCGGTGGAGACGTGGTGGGCACCGATCTGCCTGGCCCGGCGGTTGACCTGGCGGGCCAACTCCCCCTTGGACCAGCCGCTGCGGGCGAACCACGTGGTCAGCTTCTCGTTGGGTTGCTTCTCTGCCATGGGTCCCCATCCCGCCCGGCCCCCGCGGGGCCCCGATCGTGACCGCCCGACGGTTGCGGGCTCTTGCCAGCCGTGCCGTTGCCGAACTGCGGCGCTGCCGTCGCAGACGAACCGTCAGTTCCCCAACTCCCGGCTCCCCAGGGCCCGGAGCGGCCTCCTGACGAGGTCCGTGTGCTGAACGTAACGCCCCGCGTACTGCGCCGGGGAGCGGCCCTGGCGAAACGCCACCTTTCGCCACCCCCAGGAGTGAACCGAAGGCTGTCGACAGACGGTTCACTAGGAAGTCCCGACGGTCCGGCATATGCGGGCCGCCAAGTCCCCACGGATATCCGGCCCTTCGGGCGAACCGCCACCGCCACAGGGGATTTCGCCACCCGCACCGATCACCGGCCGCCCCGCGCACAAGACGATCCGGCATCCGTACCGCCCGCCACAAGGCGGCGCCCGAGGCACATCACCGCAACTGGCGCACACCGGGCGCTGCGCGCCGTCACCGCACAACGCACCACGCAACGGACAATCAACACAAAGTCACCGTCCCGTAACCATCGGCAACCAGAACCTGTTGGGGGAGGCATGGACAACCTGTTCGGCGAACTTCGACTGGGGAGCCTGCGGCTGGCACCGCTGGGCGCGCGCCGTCGCACCCGCGTCACCACGAGCCAGGCGGCCGCGGAGTACACCGGCCGGTGGGGCTGGGCCGTCGTCGTCGGCGAGTCGGCCCGCGCCGCCGGCACCCCGGAGCGCTGCCACTGCGGCACCCCGCGCTGCGCCGCCCCCGGTCTGCACCCCGTCCCCGGAACCGGCCCGGCCGCCGGCCCCGGACCGGACGCCTCGGTACTGTTCCCCACCGGCCGCGCCTTCGACGTCCTGGACGTCCCCGAGCAGGCCGGCCTCCAGGCGCTGGTCCGGCTGGAGCGGATGGGCACCCAGGTCGGACCGGTGCTCGCCGCACCCACCGGGCGGCTGCAGTTCCTGGTCGCGGCCGGTACTGCGCGACGGCTGCCGGACCTGCTCTACCGGATGGGCTGGGACGACGCCGCGCTCGACCTCGCCTGCCACGGCGAGGGCAGCTTCGTCGCCGCGCCGCCCACCGTGCTGGCCGGCCTCGGCCCGGTCCGCTGGCTGCGCCGGCCGACCCGGGACAACGCGGGCTGCCCGCCCGAGGCCCGGCTGCTGCTGGGCACCCTCGCCTACGCCTGCCACCGCGGCCGGGAGCGCACCCCCGAACCGGCCTGGATCGCCTGAGCTGCGTTTTCGCCCGCTCGCCTCCGGGGCGAAGGGGCGGCAGGCCCTCGGCCCCGCCGCCCCGGTCCGGGAACGCCGAAGGGCCCGCCCCCACGGGAGCGGACCCTTCATCGGTGGACCGGCGGTCCTCAGTCCCCGATCAGCGCGTCCACGAACGCACCCGGCTCGAACGGCGCCAGGTCGTCGGCGCCCTCGCCCAGACCGATCAGCTTGACCGGCACGCCCAGCTCCCGCTGGACCGCGATCACGATGCCGCCCTTGGCGGTGCCGTCCAGCTTGGTCAGCACGATGCCGGTGATGTCGACCACCTCGGCGAAGACCCGGGCCTGGACCAGCCCGTTCTGACCGGTGGTGGCGTCCAGCACCAGCAGCACCTCGTCCACCGGGCCGTGCTTCTCGACGACCCGCTTGACCTTGCCCAGCTCGTCCATCAGGCCGGTCTTGGTGTGCAGTCGCCCGGCGGTGTCCACCAGCACGGTGTCCACACCCTCGGCGATGCCCTCCTTGACCGCGTCGAAGGCGACCGAGGCCGGGTCGCCGCCCTCGGGGCCGCGCACCGTGCGGGCGCCGACGCGCTCGCCCCAGGTCTGCAGCTGGTCGGCGGCGGCGGCACGGAAGGTGTCGGCCGCGCCGAGCACCACGCTGCGGCCGTCGGCGACCAGCACCCGGGCCAGCTTGCCGGTGGTGGTGGTCTTGCCGACGCCGTTGACGCCGACCACGAGGACGACCGCGGGGCCCTCCTCGTGCTTGGTGGAGCGGACGGTCCGGTCGGCGTCCTTGCCGATCAGCTCGACCAGTTCCTCGCGCAGCAGGGCGCGCAGCTCGTCCGGGGTGCGGGTGCCGAGCACCTTGACCCGGGTGCGCAGCCGCTCGACCAGCTCCTGGGTGGGGGCCACGCCGACGTCGGCGGTCAGCAGGGTGTCCTCGATCTCCTCCCAGGTGTCCTCGTCGAGGTGCTCGCGGGAGAGCAGCGAGAGCAGCCCCTTGCCCAGCGAGTTCTGCGAGCGGGAGAGCCGCGAGCGCAGCCGGACCAGGCGGCCGGCGGTGGGCTCGGGGACCTCGAGGGAGGGGGCCGCCGGTTCGGCGGGCGCCGCCGCCTCCTCCTCGGGGGCGGCCGGGAGCTCCACCTCCTCGACGGTGCGGCGCGGTTCCTCGGTGGGCGGCGCGGCCTCCTCGCCGACGGCGGGCTCGCGCGGGGTCGGGGGCGCCGTGATGACCGGCGCCTGCGACTTCGGGGGCAGCTGCTGGCGTCGTCTGCCGGAAACGACGAGTCCGGCGATCGCGCCGATGGCGACCACCGCGATGACTACGGCAAGAATCACGTATTCCATAACCCCCCCAGTATCCGTGACGCCGGTCCGCGCGGACCGCAGGCGGCGGACCGGATCAGGAACGGATCGGGAACGGACCGCCGCCGGACCGCCGCCCGATCACCGCCCGATCACCGCCGGCTCAGGACGGGACCGCCGCCGACTCCGCCGCCGGAGCGGGCACGGGCCGGGTCCGCCGCTCCTTCCGGTCGTCCCGCAGCCGCTGGCTGATCACCTGCGAGATGCCGTCGCCCTTCATGGTCACCCCGTACAGCGCGTCGGCGGACTCCATGGTCAGCTTCTGGTGGGTGATCACGATGAGCTGCGAACTCTCCCGCAGCTCCTCCATGATCCCGATCAGCCGGCGCAGGTTGGTCTCGTCCAGCGCCGCCTCGACCTCGTCCATCACGTAGAACGGGCTGGGCCTGGCCTTGAAGATCGAGACCAGCAGCGCCACCGCGGTGAGCGAGCGCTCCCCGCCGGAGAGCAGGGAGAGCCGCTTGACCTTCTTGCCGGGCGGGCGGGCCTCCACCTCGACCCCGGTGGTGAGCATGGAGTCCGGGTCGGTCAGCACCAGCCGTCCCTCGCCGCCCGGGAACAGCCGCGAGAACACACCCTCGAACTGCGCGGCAGTGTCGTGGTACGCGGAGGTGAACAGCTGCTCGACCCGCTGGTCGACGTCCTTGACGATGTCGAGCAGGTCGCGCCGCCCGCGCTTGAGGTCGTCCAGCTGCTCGCCGAGGAACCGGTGGCGCTCCTCCAGGGCGGAGAACTCCTCCAGCGCCAGCGGGTTGACCTTGCCCAGCTGCTGGTACGCCCGCTCGGCCGCGCGCAGCCGCTTCTCCTGCTCGGCCCGGACGTACGGACGGGGCTCCCCCGGCTCCTGCCCCTCCTCCGGGGTCGAGGGCGGGACCGGCCGGTCGGGGCCGTAGGAGTCCAGCAGTTCGCCGCCCTCGATGCCGAACTCCTCCAGCGCGCGGCCCTCCAACTGCTCGATCCGCAGCCGCTTCTCCGCCCGCAGCACCTCGTCGCGGTGCCCGGCGTCGACCAACTTGTCCAGCTCGTCCTTGAGTTCGCGGCCGTGCTCGCGGTGCTCCCACAGCTCCGCCTCGCGGGCCGCCCTGGCCTGCTCGATCGCGGCCCGTTCGGCGTCCGCGCGGGCCAGCGACACCTCCAGGCAGGCGAGCAACTGCCGGGCGCCCTCGGCGACCGCGACGGCGACGGCGGCGTCCTGCTCGGCCCGCCGGCGGCGTTCGGCGGCCCGGGCCCGTGCCTCGCGCTCGGCGCGGGCGGCCCGGTCCAACTGGTCGGCCCGCCCGGCCAGGGCGCGGACCCGCTCCTCGTGGGTGCGCACCGCGAGCCGGGCCTCCAGTTCGGTCGCCCGGGCCGAGGTGGCGGCCCCGGCCAGCCGCTGCTGCTCGGCGGCGTCCGGCTCGTCCTCGCCGTCGGCGGCCGTCTCCTCCGCCACCGCCAGCCGTTCGGCCAGCTCCTCGGCGGTGGTGAGCAGCCGGTCCAGACCCTCCTCGGCGCGGCCGGCGGCGGCGGTCAGCCGTTCGGCCTCGCCGGCGGCGGCCCTGGACTGTCCGCCGAGCCGGCCGAGGGTGCCGGCCACCTCGGCCCGCTCGCGTTCCAGCTGCCGCCGCCGGACGGCGAGTTGCTCCACGGCGGCGGCCGACTCTCGGCGCTGCTCGGTGAGTTCGGCCAGCCGTTCGGCCGACTCGGCGCAGCGGACGTCGAGTTCGGCGATCGTCCGGGCGGCCTCGTCCACCGCCGCCCGGGTCTCCAGCAGACTCGGCGCGGCGCCGGAGCCACCGTGGGCGAAGGCGGCGCCGAGCCGGTCGCCCTCGGCGGTGACGGCGCTCAGCCCGGGGTCCGCGGCGACCAGCCGGAGCGCCCGGTCGAGCGTGTCCACCACGGCGATCCCGGCCAGCAGCCGGCCGACGGCGGGCAGCAGCGCGGGCGGCCCGTCGACCAGTTCCACGGCCCAGCGGGCGCCCGGCGGCAACTCCCCCGCCGGGGCCTCGGGGCGGGGGGCACCGGCGACCAGCAGTGCGGCCCGGCCGGCGTCCTGCTCGCGCAGCAGCCGCAGCGCCTCGGCGGCGGCGCCGGGCGAGTCGACGGCCACCGCGTCGGCGGCGGCGCCGAGGGCGGCCGCGACGGCGGTCTCGTGGCCCGGGGTGATCCTCAGCAGTCCGGCGGCCGACCCGAGCAGTCCGGTGAGCCGGTCCCCGGCGGCGAGCAGCGCGCCGCTGCCGTCCTTGCGGCGCAGGCCGAGCGCGAGCGCGTCGTGCCGGGCGGTCAGCGCGGCCCGCTCGCGCTCGGCGACGGCCGCCGCCTCGCGGGCCGCGGTGAGCTCCCGTTCGACGGCGGCGAGCAGTGCCCTGGCGTCCTCGTGCGCGGTGTCGGCCCGTTCGCCGTCCTCGGCCTCGGCGTCCACCCTGGCCTTCAGTTCCTCGTACTCCTCCCGGGCCGCCCCGGCGCGTTGCAGCGCCTCGTCCCGGGCCTCGGCGAGCCGGCCGATCTCGGCCTCGGCGGCGGCGGCCTTGGAGCGGGCGGCGGCGGCCTGCCCCTGGAGCCGGGCCAGCCCCTCGCGGCGGTCGGCGATGGCCCGGGCGGCGTCCTTGAGCCGGCGTTCCTCGGCGGCGAGGGCGCGCTCCAGTCCGGCCTTCGTGTCGATCGCCTCGTCCAGCGCCTCCTGGGCCTGTTCCAGGGCCTCGGCCAGCGCGGCCTCCTCCTCCCTGACCCGCTCGGCCTCGCGCTCCAGCTCCTCCGGGTCCCGGCCGCGCCGCTCCTCGGACTGCCCGTCGGCGGCCGCGTGCCGGGCCTTGGCCCCGGCCAGTCCGACGGTGCCGCGGGTGCGTTCGGCGAGGGCGGAGAGCCGGTACCAGGTCTGCCGGGCCGCCTCCAGGCCGGGGCCGAGCTGCTGGACCTGCGCCTCCAGCACGGCCTCGCGCTGGATCGCCCGGCCGAGTTCCTGCTCGACGGTGGAACGGCGCAGCCGCAGGGCCAGTTCGTCGGCGATCTCCGCCTCGACGGCCCGGCGCAGGGCGAGCAGGTCGTCGGCGAGCAGCCGCAGCCTGGCGTCCCGCAGGTCGGCCTGGATCCCGGCGGCCCGGCGGGCGATCCGGGCCTGTCGGCCGAGCGGGCCGAGCTGGCGCCGGAGTTCGGCCACCAGGTCCTGGACCCGGTTGAGGTTGACCTGCATCGCGTCGAGCTTCCGCAGCGCCTTCTCCTTGCGCTTGCGGTGCTTGAGGACGCCGGCCGCCTCCTCGATGAAGGCGCGCCGGCCCATCGGGTCGGCCTGCAGGACGGAGTCGAGCCGGCCCTGCCCGACGATGACGTGCATCTCGCGGCCGATGCCGGAGTCGGAGAGCAGTTCCTGGATGTCCAGCAGCCGGCAGGTGTCGCCGTTGAGCGCGTACTCGCTGCCGCCGTTGCGGAACATCGTCCGGGTGATGGTCACTTCGGCGTACTCGATCGGCAGGGCGCCGTCGGTGTTGTCGATGGTGAGGCTGACCTCGGCCCGGCCGAGCGGGGCGCGCCCGCTGGTACCGGCGAAGATGACGTCCTCCATCTTGCCGCCGCGCAGCGACTTGGCGCCCTGCTCGCCCATCACCCAGGAGAGCGCGTCGACGACGTTGGACTTGCCGGAGCCGTTCGGCCCGACCACGCAGGTGATGCCGAGCTCGAAGCGCAGGGTGGTGGCGGAGGCGAAGGACTTGAACCCGCGCAGCGTCAGACTCTTCAGGTGCACGCGCCGCTCTCCTCGCCCCTCGCTCGCCGGGCCCTGGCCGGGGCCCTGCGGCGACTGTATCCGCCCGCCCCGCCGGGACCTGCGGCGATCGCGGCCGGACACGACGAAGGGACGCCACACGGGGCGTCCCTCGCAAGCTGCGTCCCTTTCGGGGCGGCTCAGTGCACAGCGGCGTCGATCGGGGATCGGGCGGAACTCAGGTGAGAGCCGGCTCCCGCTGATCCAGATCGATGCTGTTGAGCAACGAGTGCTCGTCGGCGACAGCGGTGAGTGCGTCGTTCACAGCCTGCATCCTGATGAGCTCGGCTTCGAGATCCTGGACGCGCTGCTGCAGCCGTCGCATCTCGGAGAGCATTCGCGGGTCGGGGCCGCCGACGTACCCGAGAAGCGCCTTTGCCATGATGAATGGTCCTCCACGCTGAGTGACCGAACCGGAACGGTAACGGTCTAGGGGGAAGGGGGACGCACGCGCGGCGTGCACCGGCAGTGCTGGCTGGGCACTACGGCACAACCACCGTGAGCTGGGCTCACGGGGGCATGCACCTACCGGAATAACGCGGTCGTGTGCGCGGGTTTCCAGCGTCTCACCAAAGACGGTACGGGTCAACACGATCACCGCACGCTACCGCGCCCCTGTCACCTGCCTGGCGGTGTCGTCACGCCCGGCGGCTACGAAGGGGGGTCCACCACATGCTCGTGGATCATCGTTCGATGCGGAGTCAACCACGAGTCTGCCCGGATGGCAACCGTACGACACCGCCGGTTGACGATCGTTTTCGATCGACCGGCCCGGGCCCTCGCCGACGGGGGTTCTCAGCGGATCTCGAAGGTCCCGTACCCGGGCCCGACGGCGGTCCAGATCTCGGTCACCCCGCTGACCCGGCCGGGCGTGTCCGGGCCCCTGAGCAGCGTGAGCAGCTGCTCGCACTCCGGGGCGAGCCCCTCGGCCACCACTTGCACCCGGCCGTCGCCGAGGTTGCTCGCGTAGCCGGTCAGTCCGATCTCCAGCGCCCGCGCCCTGGTCCACCAGCGGAAGCCGACCTGCTGCACCTTGCCGCGTACCCAGGCGGTGACGCGGACCGGCTCGTCACTGTGGGCGTCGCGACCGTGCATGCCCCGACCCTATCCGCCGCGACGGCGGCCCGCGTCACGGAGCAGCCGGTACGACGACGCCGCCCCGGCCGGTCGTGGGACCGGCCGGGGCGGCGGGATCGGGCAGGGCGGGGCGGCCGGGTCAGAAGCCCCCGCCGAAGTCCCCGCCGCCACCGAAGTCCCCGCCACCGCCGCCGTCGAAGCCACCGCCGAAGTCGGAGGAGTCGAAGTCGGCACCGGACTGGTCCCCGCCCTCGTAACCGGCGCCGGCGTCCGCCGGGCCGTACGCGTACGCCGGGGTGGCCATCATCGAGCCGAGCATGGTGCCGACCAGCAGGCCCGGCAGCAGACCGCCGCCGCCGAAGCCGCCGAAGTAGCCGCCGGCCCAGGGGCCGTACGCCGGGCCCGCGTTCCAGTACGGCTGCGGGCCGTGCTCGGTCGGCACGGTCCGGATGTCCGGGTCCTGCCCGGCCGCCAGCCGGTCCGCGTCGGCCCGGCAGACCGGGACGGCGCGGGCGGCGCCGCCCGCCGGGGCCCAGTCGGCGTCCTTCACCGACGGGCCGTGCCGGGGGTCGAAGAAGCAGGGGGGACGCCGCTCGGGCAGCGGGTGCCCGTCCCGCCGGGCGGCCAGGGTGGCCAGCGCGAACCGGCCGTCCTCCAGCGCCTCGGCGACCGGCTTGACGTCCTCCGGCCCCTTGGCCTCGTCCATCAGCCGCTTGGCCCGCTCGTAGGAGTCCAGGGCGTGGGTGTAGTCGCCGCGCTGCACATCGTCGGCGTCCGGCGCGGAGGGGACGAAGTCCAGCCGGTCCAGCTCCTCGCCGTAGGCGGTGATGTCCTCGTCCACCACCCGGCGGACCTGGGCCAGTTCGGCCCGGCGCTGATCCTCCTTGCGCCGCTTGGACCGGCGGAACAGCAGGAACACCCCGGTGCCGGCCAGCGCCAGCAGGGCCAGCGGGACGGCGATCGCGGCCGCCGATGCTCCACCCGCCGTGCTGTTCACACCGTGCCCCTTGACCTGCGGGGCGGCGGTGTCCACGAAGTCGTTGAGGGTGGCGTCGATGTCACCGGGGTGTGCGCGGAAGGACGCGCCGGCGATCCGCTGGGCGCTCGCGCTGGGCAGCGCACCCTTGTCCGAGCGGGCCTGGAACTGGTCGCCGCGCCAGATCGCGTAGGTACCGGTGATGCCGACCTTGGTGCGCAGATCGTCGAAGACGGTCGAGGCTCCGTAGGGGTCGGCCGCCGGAACCACCGCCACGAAGATCGGCTTGTCCGCCTTGCGGATCTTCTCGGTCAGCGCGTCGGCCTGGCCCTGGCTGAACCGGCCCGCCATCGCCGGGTCGACGTACACCCGGCCCTGCTTGAGCGCGGCGGCCGCGTCGTCGAGCCCGCCCGCCGCCGAGGCGGTCGGCGCCAGCAGGAGCAGCAGCCCGAGCAGCGCCGCCACCAGGGCCAGCGGCCCGGCGCCCCGGGAACGTCGTCGAGCAAGGGTTCTCATGCCACCGACGCTACCGCGACCGGTCCCCCGACCGGGCATACCGGCCGGGTACGGGGCGGACCGGCACCCCCACCGTCCGCCGGGGTGGGTCCCCTTCCACGGGATGATCTTTACTCCGGCCGCCCCGGACCGTGATCCGAGCGGGAACCCGGCCACCGGCCCGGTCGTACCACCGGCGTGTCCCGGCGGGCGCGGAGCCCGTCCCGGGGCGTCCCGACCGTGCCGCGCGACCAGGCATAGTGGTGGCCGAACGGTCACCCCACAGCCACCTCCCGACCGTCCTGCCCCATCCCTCCTGATCGGAGCACGTGTGATCATCGGCCTCGTCACCGCTGTGGCGGCCTCCGCCTGCTACGGCACCGGTTCGGTCCTCCAGGCCGTGGGATCCCGGCGCTCCGCCCGCGAGGAGGCCGCCAAGGGCGGCGACTCCACCGGCACCACCGCGCACGGCGGGCCGAGCCTCTCCTCCACCGCCAAGGCCGCCGTGACCTGGGAGTTCATCCTCGGCACGGTGCTGGACTTCATCGGCTTCGGACTCGGCGCGCTGGCCGCCCGGCTGCTGCCGCTGTTCCTCTCCCAGACCATCATCAGCGCCAACCTGGTGATCACCGCGGTGCTGTCGATCAAGCTGCTCGGAATCCGGCTCAAGCAGTTGGAGTGGGCCTCGATCGGCGTGCTCTGCTCGGCGCTCGTCCTGCTCGCCGTCTCGGCCGGACCGGAGGGCGGGCACCACGCCGAGATGTCCTTCCACTGGTGGCTGCTGGTGATCACCACCGTGCTGCTGGTGGGCGGCGGCCTGCTGGTGCGCCGGATGGGAGCCAACGGCGCGATCGTCGCCGGTCTGCTCTCCGGCCTCGGCTTCGGTGCACTCGGCGTCGGCGTGCGGATCCTGAACGGCGTCGAGCCCTTCGACCTCGGCAGCCTGCTCTCCGACCCGGCGCTGTACGCGATCCTGGTCGGCGGCATCGGCGGCATGTACGTGCACACCGTGGCCCTGCAGATCGGCTCGGTGAACGGCGCCACGGCCGCCCTGGTGGTCGGTGAGACGGTGCTGCCGGGCGCGGTCGGCGTGCTGTGGCTCGGCGACTCCTCCAAGGCCGGGCTGGGCTGGCTCGGCGTGGCCGGCTTCGCGCTGGCGGTGGTCGCGGCGGTCGGTGTCGCCTACTTCGGCCAGGACACCCACGGCGGCCTCCCCGACGGCGAACCGGTCCGGCCCGAACTCGCCGAGCGCTGACACCGGGGGCGGCGGCGCCATCGCCCCGCCGCCCCTTCAGCCCCCTTCGCGCACCCGCGGAACGCGCTGGCAGCGGGGGCAGAAGTAGCTGGACCGGTTCATCCAGGCGGCCCGCCGGATCGCGGTGCCGCAGCGGCGGCAGGGCTCGTCCTCCCGGCCGTAGGCGTCCAGGTCCCGGGAGAAGTAGCCGCTCTCGCCGTTCACATTGACGTACAGGCTGTCGAAGCTGGTGCCGCCGACCGCCAGCGCCGCCGTCATGACCTCGCGGGCGTTCGCCAGCAGCAGCGCCGCCTGCGGCCGGGTGAGCGTCGCGGACGGCCGGTCGTAGTGCAGCCGGGAGCGCCACAGCGCCTCGTCGGCGTAGATGTTGCCGACCCCGCTGATCAGCGTCTGGTCCAGCAGCGCCCGCTTGACCGTGGTGCGCCGGGCGCGCAGCGCCGCGACGAAGACGGCGTCGTCGAACCGGGCGTCGAGCGGGTCGCGGGCGATGTGCGCGATGGAGACCGGGGTGCCCTCGGGGTCGCCGTCCTCGGCCTCCTCGACCGCCAGCCCGCCGAAGGTCCGCTGGTCGACGAAGCGCAGCTCGCGCCCGCCGTCGGTGAACCGCAGCCGGACCCGCAGGTGCTTCTCGTCCGGCACGGTCGGGTCCTGGACGAGCAGTTGGCCGCTCATACCGAGGTGGCCGATCATCGAGAAGCCTCCCCCGGCCTCCGGCCTCCCCGGGCCGGCCAGCGGCACCCAGAGGTACTTGCCGCGGCGCTGCGCGGCGCCCAACGTGGCGCCGGTGAGCCGGGCCGCGAAGTCCGCCGCACCGGCCGGCTGACGGCGGACCGCGCGCGGGTGCAGGACGTCGACACCGGCTACCGTCCGCCCGGCGACCCAGTTCGCCAGACCTCGGCGGACGACCTCGACCTCGGGAAGTTCGGGCACGGGAACACGCCTCCTGCGGAACGGACTCGGCTCTGCAGGAGGAAGGCTACTGCGTGCTCAGGCGCCGCTCGGCAGCCGGTCCGCGTGCTTCTCCTTGATCGCGCGCCAGGCGCTCTCGGCGGCCTTCTGCTCGGCTTCCTTCTTCGAGCGGCCGACACCGCTGCCGAAGTCCTCGCCGGCCACCCGGGCCGCCGCGGTGAAAGTCTTCTCGTGGTCCGGACCGGACTCCTCGACCACGTACTCGGGCACTCCGATGCCCACCGAGGCGGTGAGCTCCTGGAGGCTGGTCTTCCAGTCCAGGCCCGCGCCCAGCTGAGAGGACTCCTCGATCAGCGGGTCGAACAGGCGGTGGACGAACTCGGTGGCGGCGTCCAGGCCCTGGTCCAGGTAGACCGCGCCGATGACCGCCTCGACCGTGTCGGCGAGGATCGACGACTTGTCGCGGCCGCCGGTGCCCTCCTCGCCCTTGCCGAGCCGGATGAACACACCGAGGTCCAGACCCCGGCCGACATCGGCGAGCGCGCGCGAATTGACCACCGCGGCGCGAAGCTTGGCGAGCGTGCCCTCGGGGACGTCCGGGTGGACGCGGTAGAGGGTGTCGGTCACCACCAGGCCCAGCACCGAGTCGCCGAGGAACTCCAGGCGCTCGTTGGTGGGCAGGCCACCGTTCTCGTACGCGTACGAGCGGTGGGTCAGGGCACGCACCAGAAGGGCGCGCTCGAGCGTGTACCCGAGGCGCCCTTCCAGGACGTCGTATTCGGTCGAAGCCGGCCCGCCGGCCCTACCACCGCCCGAAGGGGTCTTCGGTGCGCTGGTCGCCTTGCGGGAAGAGTTACCGTCCGACATCGATCCGTACACCCCGCCGATCAGACCGAGAGGACCTGGCGACGGTTGTACGTGCCGCAGCTGGGGCACGCGATGTGGCCCAGCTTCGGCTCGTGGCAGCGGTCGCACGCCACGAGGGCCGGGACAACGGCCTTCCAGTTGGAACGGCGGTGGCGCGTGTTGCTGCGCGACATCTTCCGCTTCGGAACAGCCACGGCTACTTCTCCTGGTTCTCGGCGAGACCCTCACGGGTACCGCTGTTCTTGGTTCCGTCACCCTCGTCGCCGGGGGCGGCGGAGAGTCCCTGCAGAGCCGCCCACCGGGGGTCGGCGGCATCGTGGTGGTGCGCCGGGTCGTCGCTCAGGCGCGCCCCGCATTCGGAGCACAGGCCCAGGCAGTCTTCCTGGCACACCGGCTGCAGCGGCAGTGCGAGCACCACCGCGTCACGCAGCACCGGCTGGAGGTCGAAGAAATCGCCCTCCAGGCGGTAAGTCTCGTCTTCCGAGTCCTCGTCGAGGTCCTCGGCCCCGGAGGTCCGGGCGCGGTGGCGCTCGTCGGACTCCGGGTAGTAGTACAGCTCCTGGAAGTCCACGTCGAGGTCGAACTCGACGGGCTCCAGGCACCGGACGCACTCGCCCTCGACCACGGTCCCGGCGGTGCCGGTGACCAGCACGCCCTCGACCACGGACTCCAGGCGGAGCTCCAGCTCGATCTCGCTCTTCTCCGGAACGCCGATCACATCGATGATCCCCAGGCCCTCGGGGGCCTCCAGGGTGCGGGACACCTTGCGCAGCGCACCCGGACGACGGCCCAGCTCGTGCGTGTCGAACACGAGGGGGTCGCGGTGGTCGAGGCGGTTCAAGATGTCCTGACTTCCTGAGGGGGATCCGATTGCGCGGCGCTGCTCGTCGGGCGGTTCGCGGGCAGACCTGCGGCCCGACACGGAGAGGCCGGAGTGGTCAGACTACCCGAGTCTCCCGTCAGGCCCAACTTCGCTCCCGGCCGCGGGGCCGGGAGCGAGGAGCGCAGCCGTGCTACCGGCCGCCGAGCTCCCGCAGCCGGGTCATGTCGATCATGCTGGTGTCGAAGAAGCTGGTCTCGTCCAGTCCGGCCTGGTTCTGCTGCGGCACCGGCGCCGGCGGGTTGGCCGGCTGCTGCGGGTAGTCGTAGCCGCCCCCGCCGTACTGCTGCTGCTCGTAGCCCTGCTGCTGGGCCGGGTAGCCGTAGCCGGCCTGCTGGCCGTCGGGGTAGCCCTGGTGCTGCTGCTGGTACCCGCCGGCCTCCTGGCCCTGGTGGCCCCACTGGCCGCCGTACGGGTCCGTGCCCTGGCCGGTGGCCGGGTCGAAGCCGCCGCCGTACACCTCGGCGTACTGGGCGCCGCCCTGCTGGGCCACCGCGTACTGGTCCGCGCCGGGCGCCTGCCAGCCGGCCGCGGCCGGGGTCTGCTCCGGCCAGGTCTGCTGCTGCGGCACCTCCTCGCGGTACCAGGCCAGCTCGTTGCCCTCCGAGTCCCCGGCGAAGCCGGCCGCGACCGCCTCGGCGCGCTCCTTGGCCTGCTGCGCCTCGTCGGCGGCGGCCAGGTAGGCGCCCAGCTCGTCGATCGGCCGCTTGCCGAGCAGCTTGTCGCGGCCCTTGCCGACCGCCTCCAGGGTCGCGCTGAGCACGTTCTCCAGAGTGGCGAGCTTCACGTCGACGTACTCGTCGACCTCGGGGCTCGGGCTGATCCGCTGCGGCCGGAACTCCTCGCCGTCGGTCTCGGCCTCGTACTCGACCTCGAAGACGCTGCCGTCGCCGCGCAGCTTGGTGCGGCCGCGGCCGACCGCGCCGAGTGTCTTGGTGAGCACGACCTCGAAGTTGGCCAGCTTGCTGTCCACGTAGTCGTCGGCCTCGGTGCGCTTGGTGTCGACCTCGGCGCGGGCCTCGGCGAGGATCCGGTCGGCCTCGGCCTGGGCGCGCCGGACCACCTCGGTGTCGGAGATCAGCGAACCGCGCTCGGCGTGCGCGCCCTGGATGATCCGATCGGCCTCGGCGTGGGCGCCGGCGACCATCGAGTCGTGGTCGGCCACCACCGACCGGGCCTGGGCCAGCTCCGCCGGCAGGGCCGACCTGAGGTCCTGGAGCAGGCTGATCAGCTCGGCACGGTTCACCACGCAGGAGGCCGACATGGGCATCGAGCGGGCGTTCTCGACGGCCGCCACGATCTCGTCGACCTTGTTCTGCACGTCCACGGGGATTCGTCTTTCCGTGTGCCGCCGAGGTCCGGCGGAGGCAGCGCCCGGCGCGGTGGACGTCACCGCAGGGCAGGAATACAGACTGTACGGCCAGCGCCGGGCGAGCTCACAACGCCCGGACCGGGCCGCCCCACCACCTGCTGGGCATACCGTGACGAACCGGCAGAAACGGACGGGCGGTCACCGTCGTCCGGTCACCGCCCGTCCTCTCCGGACCGCTCCCTACTGCTGGGCGCGCCGCTCGGCGATCCGCTCGACCAGCCGGCGGTGCGCGGTCTCCGGCAGCAGGTGCGAGACGTCGCCGCCGTAGGAGGCGACCTCCTTCACCAGGGTCGAGGAGAGGAAGCTGTACGTCGGCGAGGTCGGCACGAAGAGCGTCTCGACGCCGGTCAGGCCGTGGTTCATCTGGGCCATCTGCAGCTCGTAGTCGAAGTCGCTGACCGCGCGCAGGCCCTTGATGATGGCCGGGATGTCCCGCTCCCGGCAGAAGTCCACCAGCAGGCCGAGGTGCGACTCGACCACCACGTTCCCGTACTGGGCGGTGGTCTCCTCGATCAGCGCGATCCGCTCCTCGACGCTGAACATGCCCTGCTTGCTGCGGTTGATCATCACCGCGACGTGCACCACGTCGTACAGCTTCGAGGCCCGCTCGATGATGTCGAGGTGACCGTTGGTGATCGGGTCGAAGGACCCGGGGCAGACGGCGCGGCGCATGGCGTGTGTGCTCCCTCGTGGGGTGACGTGAATGCTGCGGGCCCCGGGCCCGCTAGGGGTGGTCGCGGGTCTCGTCGGCGGCGCGACCGTACCAGAGCGTGCCCTCGCCGTAGCGACGGGAGCGCAGCTCCTCGAAACCCTCCGGCCAGCCGAACGCACCACCGCGGGTGCTGCGCTCCACGGTGACGAGTACGTCCTCCGCGAGCCAGCCCCCGGCCGACAGTGTGATCAGCATCTCCCGGACCTCGTCGTCGGTCACCACGTAGGGCGGATCGAGGAAGACCAGGTCGTACGGCTCCTCCGGGGCGGGCCCGGCGACGACCTTCTCGGCCCTGGCCGCCTGCACCAGCGCGCCCGGCAGGCCGACCGTCCGGACGTTCTCCCGGATCACCCGGGCCGCCTGGGCGTCCGCCTCGACCAGCAGCACGTGCGCCGCCCCGCGCGAGAGCGCCTCCAGGCCGACCGCGCCCGATCCGCCGAACAGGTCCAGCATCCGGGCACCGTGCAGGGTGCCGCGCAGCGCCTCCAGGGTGGAGAACATCGCCTCGCGGGCCTTGTCGGAGGTCGGTCGGGTGCCCCGGCCGGGCGGTACGGCCAGTCGGCGGCCGCCGGCCGCCCCGGCGATCACGCGGGTCATGGTGGTGGAGGGTCCTTTCGTCGCTGCCCGACCACGCTATCCCGATCACCGCCCTCCGCTCACGCCGAAGGGGCGCCCGCACGGGACGCCCCTCCGGTACTCCCCCCGGTCGGGTCAGCTCGCCTCGGAGCCGGCCGCCCGGTCCGGGGCGGCCGCGCCGAGCAGCGACGGCGAGGCGTAACGGGACCAGGACAGGCAGCCGTCGGGCGGGCAGTACTCGGGACGGCGCGGGTCGTGGCCGAGCTCGCGGAGCTTGGTGCGGACGGAGTCGGGCGTGCGGCCGAAGCGGGCGGCGATCCGGGCGACGGTCTCGTTCTCGTGGAAGCGCCGGACCAGCTCCTCCTCGTGCTGCGGCACCCAGGGGGCGCCGTGGCCGGGGTAGAGCTCGCGCAGCACGTCGCGGTCGGGGATGGGCTCGGAGACGTCGGCGACGATCGCCAGGGCCCGGAGCGCGCGGTTGAGCGCGATCCGCAGCGAGGCGACGTCCTCGACCGGGAGCCGCAGCTTGCCGGAGGCGAGCGGGGTGGCGGCGGCCCCCTCGCGCCAGCCGGCCAGGGTGAGGGTGACCTCGCGGTCGTCGTCGCTGGCGAGTTCGATCCGGAAGACCTTGTCGCCCAGCGGGAGCTCGTTGAGATGACGGAATGCCATTGGCTAAACCCCCAAGTGTCGTGTCGGGAACGCACCTTGGGGGTGCGCCCCGAACACCTTCATTCTCTCCCGGGGGTCTGACAATCGGGCCCGGCCGAAGGCCCGGCGGGCGGGCCGGTCAGCCCTTCCCCGAGCCGGTCAGCCCTTCTCCATGTAGGCCGCGCGGTCCTCGTCCAGCAGGCTGGCCAGGGCCGTGCGCAGGTCCGGATGGGCGGTGAGGTCCGGGTCCTCGGCGACCAGCCGGGTGGCCTCGGCCCGGGCGGTCACGATGACCTCCTCGTCCTCCAGCACCGAGAGCACCTTGAGCGAGGACTTCACCCCGGACTGCGCCTGGCCCAGCACATCGCCCTCGCGACGCTGTTCGAGGTCGATCCGGGACAGCCGGAAGCCGTCCAGGGTGTCCGCCACCGCGTCCAGCCGGGCCCGGGCGGGACTGGCCGCCGGCATGTCGGTGACCAGCAGGCAGAGCCCGGGGGCGGAGCCGCGGCCGACCCGGCCGCGCAGCTGGTGCAGCTGGGAGACGCCGAACCGGTCCGCGTCCATGATCACCATCGCGGTGGAGTTCGGCACGTTCACCCCGACCTCGATCACCGTCGTGGCGACCAGGACGTCCACCTCGCCGGCGGCGAACCGGCGCATCACCTCGTCCTTGGCCTCCGGCGCCAGGCGGCCGTGCAGGATCTCCACCCGCAGCCCGGCCAGCGGGCCCGCCACCAGCTTCGCGGTGGTCTCCACCACGGACAGCGGGGGCCGCCGGTCGCCGTCGGCCGCCGCGCCCTCGTCCGGCGCGTCGTCGAGCAGCTCCTCGAGGTCCTCCGCCGGCCGCCGCTTGCGCTTCGCGCCCTTCGCCGGCTCCGGCTCCTCGTCGCCGATCCGGGGGCAGACCACGTACGCCTGGTGGCCCTTGGCCACCTCCTCGCGGACCCGCTCCCAGGCCCGGGTCAGGAAGTTCGGCTTCTCCACGGCCGGCACCACATGGGTGGAGATGGGCGAGCGCCCGGCCGGCAGCTGGTCCAGGACCGAGGTCTCCAAGTCCCCGAAGACGGTCATCGCGACCGTGCGCGGGATCGGGGTGGCCGTCATCACCAGCAGGTGCGGCGGCTGCTCGCCCTTGGCCCGCAGCGCGTCCCGCTGCTCGACGCCGAACCGGTGCTGCTCGTCGACCACGACCAGGCCGAGGTCCTGGAACTGCACCTTGTCCTCGATCAGGGCATGGGTGCCGATCGCGATGCCGGCGTCCCCGCAGGCCATGTCGAGCAGCACCTGCCGCCGGGCCGGCACGCCCATCGACCCGGTGAGCAGCGCCACCCGGGTGCCCAGGTCGGAGCCGCCGAGCAGGCCGCCCTCGGCGAGGTCGCCCATCATCTCGACGATCGACCGGTGGTGCTGCTGGGCCAGCACCTCGGTGGGCGCGAGCAGCACCGCCTGCCCGCCCGCGTCGACCACGGCCAGCATGGCCCGCAGCGCCACCAGGGTCTTCCCGGAACCGACCTCGCCCTGGAGCAGCCGGTGCATGGGGTGCTCGCTCGCCAGGTCGGCGGCGATCTCGGCGGAGACCTTCTGCTGGCCCTCGGTGAGGGTGAACGGCAGCCGGGCGTCGAAGGCGTCCAGCAGGCCGCCGGGGCGGGCCGCGCGCGGCTTGGCGGGCAGGGCGGAGTCGGCGGCCCGGCGCCGGGCGAGGGCGACCTGGAGGACGAAGGCCTCGTCCCAGCGGAGCCGGTCCTGGGCGCGCTCGCGGTCGGCCTGGCTCCGCGGGCGGTGGATCAGTTCGAGCGCCTCGGGCAGCGCGATCAGGCCGTGCCGGTCGCGGAGTTCGGCGGGCAGCGGCTCGCCGACGTCGGACACGTGCTTGGTGAGCGCCGTCTCCACGCAGAGCGCGAGCTTCCAGCTGGGCATCTGGGCGCTGGCCGGGTAGACCGGGATCAGCCGGCCGGCGAACCGGGCGGCGGCGCCGTCGCCGTCCGTGTCGTCGAGCAGCTGGTAGTCGGGGGAGGCCAGCTGGCGGGCCCGGTTGAACACCCCGACCTTGCCCGCGAACAGGCCCTGGGTGCCCGGTCGCAGCTCCTTCTGCCGCCAGCCCTGGTTGAAGAAGACCAGCGTGAGGCGGCTGCGGCCGTCGGTGACCACCACCTCCAGCCGGTCGCCCTTGCGGCCGCGGAACGGGATCAGGGTGACCTTGTCGATCCGGGCCAGCACGGTGACGTGCTCGTCGACCTCCAGCTCGTCCAGACTGGTGAGCTGGCCCCGCTCGACGTAGCGGCGCGGATAGTGGTGCAGCAGGTCCCCGACCGTGCGCAGCTTGAGACTGTCGGCGAGCACCTTGGCGGTCCGGTCGCCGACGAGCTTGGTCAGTGGTTCATCGAGAGCGCCCATCAGGCCCCTGTCTACACCACCGGACCGACAGTGCGGCCCGTCCCCGGCCCGGTCACCCGACCCTCGTGGCTCACCCGACCCGCGCGGCTCACCCGACTCACTCGACGCCGATGAGCAGCGGCGCCGACTCCTGGCCGCCGTGGAAGACCACCGCGTCCACCTCCGGGCGGCTGTGCCGGGCGTGGGCGGCCAGTTGTTCGGCGAGGCCCTCGGGGGCGCCCTCGCCGAGGATCAGGGTGACCAGTTCGCCGCCGCCGCCGAGCATCCGGTCCAGCACGCTCGCGCCGACCTCGGCCAGCCCGGCGCCGATCACCGCGACGTCCCCGTCGATCAGCCCCAGCACGTCGCCGGCCTGGCAGACCCCGGCCATGGTCCAGGACTCGCCCTCGGCGACGGCCAGTTCGGCGTACCGGGTGGCACCGGCCGCCGAGGTCATCGCGACCACGTCCTCGTCGAAGCGCCGGCCCCCCTCGTGCACCGCGAGCGCGGCCAGCCCCTGGACCGGCGAGCGGGTGGGCAGCACCGCGATCCGCACCCCCTCCTCGCGCAGCTGGTCGGCGGCGGCCCCGGCGGCGGCCCGCAGCTCGGGGTCGTTGAGCAGCAGCACCACCTCGCGGGCGGCGGCCCGGCGCACGGCGGCGGTGAGTTCGGCGCTGGCCGGCGGACGGCCGGGCTCGGCGTGCAGCACGACCGCGCCGGCCTGTTCGCAGAGTTCGGCGAGGCCCGCGCCGGAGACCACCGAGAGCACCGCGCGGGCCCGCCGCTCGGGCTCGTCCCGGCCGGCGGCGGCGCCGGAGCGGGCGGCGGCCTCGGCGAAATGGGTGATCCGGATCTGGTGCGGGCGCCCGGCCCCGACCCCGGCCTCGACGGCGGCGCCCGCGTCGTCCACGTGGACGTGCACGTTCCACAGGCCGTCGCCGCCGCCGACCACCAGCGAGTCCCCGAGCCCGGCGAGCCGTTCGCGCAGCGCGGGCAGCGCCTCGTCGGGCGCGTCCAGCAGGTAGATCACCTCGAAGGCGGGGTGGCCGGGCCCGGGCGGGCGCACATGGAGCCGGCAGCTCTCCACCGGCCGCAGGTCGTCGCGCAGCGCGACCGGGCCCATCGGCTGGTGACCGGCGACCGCGTCGGCGAGCGCCCCGAGGACGGCGACCAGACCCCGGCCGCCGGCGTCCACCACGCCGTTCTCGGCCAGCACGGGAAGCTGCTCGGGGGTGTGCCGCAGGGCCTCCCTGGCGGCCCGGTGGGCGGCCTCGGCGACCTGGCCGAGACCGTCGCCGGCCCGGGCGGCCTCCCCGGCGGCGATCCGGGCGACGGTCAGCAGGGTGCCCTCGACCGGTTCGGCGACCGCCTGGTAGGCGGAGTCGGCGGCCCGCTGGAGGGCGGCCCGCAACTGGTCGGCGCCGCCGCCCCCGGCGAGGGTCTCGGCGGTGCCGCGCAGCCACTGGGCGAGGATCACCCCGGAGTTGCCGCGGGCGCCGACGAGCGCGCCGCGGGCCATCGCCCGGACGGTCTCGGCCAGGCCGGGCACCGGACCGGCGCCCGGGTCGGCGAAGCGGCTCTCGACGGCGGCGGCGGCCGACTCCACGGTCAGGTACAGATTGGTGCCGGTGTCGCCGTCCGGGACGGGGTAGACGTTGAGTGCGTCGATCTCCTCGCGGGCCTGGCCGAGCGCCCGCAGCGCCAGTTGGCACCAGCTGCGCACGGCCGGGGCGTCGAGCGTGTGCAGCACCAGGTCTCCTCCGGAGTGGGACGCCGTGATGGCCTGAGGGTGAACGGCGAGGGGTGGTACGGGCAGGTTATCGGGGCCCGGACGGCGGCGGCGGACACGGCGGCCGGAGCGATCACCCTGCCGGTCATGGTAGTTTCGTCGAACGGAAGCAAGCGTTGTATGCTCTTCCGGTTGCCTGGAACAATTCCGGGCTCTCCCCTTGGTCCGGTTCGGTTCACGTGAGTGCTCCGCTGGTCCGGCGGGTTGTCTCACGTAAATGATCTGAAGTCTTGGAGTGACTCCTGTGGCTGCCAACTGCGACGTCTGCGGCAAGGGGCCGGGCTTCGGCAACAGCATCTCCCACTCGCACCGCCGTACCCCCCGTCGCTGGAACCCCAACATCCAGACGGTGCGCGCTGTGGTTGGGCGGACGCCGAAGCGGCTCAACGTCTGCACCTCGTGCATCAAGGCCGGTAAGGTCTCGCGCTGACGCGCAGACCGGTATGCCGGTCCTCCAGTGAGTCGGTTCATCCCCGGATGAACCGGCTTTCTGTTGTTCCGGTATCCGACCGACCTGTTGTGGGCGGGCCCTCGGGCCCGCCCACAGACATGTCCGGGGGCAGTGTCTAGCGCCACCGCCAGGCGTGGTCCACCGGGCCGATGCCGGCGCCGAGCGCGAAGCCGCCGGCGATCGCGCCGGTGATGTACTCCTTGGCCGAGGCCACCGCCGCCGGCAGCTCCTCGCCCTTGGCCAGGCCCGAGGCGATCGCGCTGGCCAGGGTGCAGCCGGTGCCGTGGGTGTGCCGGTTGTCGTAGCGCGGAGCCCGGTACCAGTACTCCTCCCCCGCGCCCCCGTACAGCAGGTCGGCCGCTTCTCCGGCCAGGTGCCCGCCCTTGACCAGCACCCAGCGCGGCCCGAGGTCGAGCAGCGCCTTGGCGGCGTCCAGCATCTCGCCCTCGGCCTCGACCGTCCGGCCGGTGAGCTGCGTCACCTCGTGCAGGTTGGGTGTGGCGAGGGTGGCGACCGGCAGCAGCCGCTCCCGGACGGTGGCGACGGCCTCGGCGGCGAGCAGCGCGTCGCCGTGCTTGGAGACGCCCACCGGGTCCACCACGACCGGGGCGCCGACGCCGGTCAGCAGTTCGGAGACGGTCTCGACCAGCTCGATCGAGGCGAGCATGCCGGTCTTCACGGCCTGGACGCCGATGTCGTCGACCACACTGCGGAACTGGGCCCGGACGGCCTCGGCCGGGAGCTCCCAGTAGCCCTGGACGCCGAGCGAGTTCTGCGCGGTGACGGCGGTGACGACGCTCATGCCGTGGACGCCGAGGGCGAGCATCGCCTTGAGGTCGGCCTGGATGCCGGCGCCGCCGCCGGAGTCGGAGCCGGCGACGGTGAGCACGCGAGGGGGTGCGGTGGAGGACATGGCCCCCAACCTACGCGGTCAGAGCACGGCCTCCGACTCCGCCTACGCGGTCAGAGCACGGCCTCCGACTCCGCCCAGCGGTCCTCGGGAACGGTCTTGAGCCGGGTCACCGCGTCGGCGATCGGCACCAGCCGGATGTCGCTCCGGCGCAGCGCGGTGAAGTGGCCGAAGGCGCCCTGGTGGACGGCCTCCACGGCGTGCCAGCCGAAGCGGGTGGCGAGGACGCGGTCGCGGGCGGTCGGGGTGCCGCCGCGCTGGACGTGGCCGAGGATGACCGGGCGGGCCTCCTTGCCGAGCAGGTTCTCCAGCTCGTGGGCGAGGCGGTTGCCGATCCCGCCGAAGGTGCGGTGCCCGAACCGGTCGACCTCGCCGTGGTCGAAGCGCATGGTGCCGGGCATCGGGGAGGCCCCCTCGGCGACCGCGATGATGGCGAACTTCTTGCCCCGGCCGAAGCGGTCCTCGACCATCCGGGCCACGCCTTCGATGTCGAACGGCTTCTCGGGGATCAGGATTCCGTGCGCACCGCCCGCCATGCCGGCGGTGAGGGTGATCCAGCCGGTGTGGCGTCCCATCAGCTCGACGACCATCACCCGCTGGTGCGATTCGGCGGTGGTCTTGAGCCGGTCGATCGCCTCGGTCGCGACGTGCACGGCGGTGTCGAAGCCGAAGGTGACGTCGGTGGCGTCGATGTCGTTGTCGATGGTCTTCGGGACGCCGACCACCGGCAGTCCGGCCTCGCTGAACAGCCGGGCGGCGGTGAGGGTGCCCTCGCCGCCGATCGCGATCAGCGCGTCGATGCCGATGTCCCGGGCGAGGGTCTTGGCGTTCTCCACCGCCCAGGCGATCCGCTCGCGCTGCACCCGGGCCGAGCCGAGGACGGTGCCGCCGAGGGTGAGCAGGCCGGTGACGTCGTCGTGCGAGACCGGGCGGGCGCGGCCCTCGATCAGTCCGAGGAAGCCGTCCTCGATGCCGATGATCTCGTCGCCGTGCACATCGGTGCCGCGGTGCACCACGGAGCGGATCACCGCGTTCAGGCCGGGGCAGTCGCCGCCGCTGGTCAGGACTCCGATGCGCATGCCGACGCCTCCCCGCTCCAAGTGGTTCAGACCACAGTGGTCCAGACCACTCATCGAGGACGGGTGGCCGGGCTGTGGCTCAAGCCTACGCACACACCCCGCCGGGGACCGGTTCGCGCGAGCGCCCGGGAGCGTCGCGCGCCCCCTCGTACGCCCTCGCCCGACCCCCGTCGTACGCCCTGACCCGGCCCCCGCGGCACCCCGGCCGGGCGCCAACCGCCGGCCCCCGCCTCCCCGTTGCCGCTCCCCCGGCGTCGGGCCGGTCACTCCGAGAAGTGGTCCCAGCCGCCGACCCGGTCCCAGGCCTCGCCGTCCACCGTCACCCGGCCGCCCCTGGCCGCCCGCGAGCGGCCGACGACCTCGCCCACCACCCGCCACCGGGCGGGCAGTTGGACCCCGCGCGGGAAGGTCGCCACGATCGCGTGGTCCTCTCCCCCGGACAGCACCCACACCATCGGGTCGACCCCGACCGCCTGGCCGATGTCCGCCATCTGCGCGGGCACGTCGAAGTCGGCCGCCCGCAGGTCGATGTCCACCCCGCTCGCCAGCGCCACGTGCCCGAGGTCGGCCACCAGCCCGTCGCTCACGTCGATCATCGCGGTGGCGCCGAGCTCCGCGCCGGACGGCCCCGCGTGGTACGGCGGCTCGGGACGGCGGTGGGCCTCGACGAAGGCCCGCGGCGAGCGGAAGCCGCGCTGCAGCACCGTCAGGCCCGCCGCCGACCAGCCGAGCCAGCCGGTGACCGCGACCACGTCGCCCACCTGGGCACCAGCGCGCGTCACCGGCGCGCGCCCCTGAAGGTCCCCGAGCGCCGTGATGGCCAGCGTGATGGTGTCCCCGCGCACCACGTCACCGCCGACCACCGTCGCGCCGGCCACCTGGCACTCGTCGCGCAGCCCGTCCATCAGCTCGGTGGCCCAGGTGGTCGGCAGGTCCGCCGGCGCGACCAGGCCGAGCAGGATCGCGGTCGGCACCGCGCCCATCGCGGCCACGTCGGCGAGGTTCTGCGCGGCCGCCTTGCGGCCCACGTCGTACGCGGTGGACCAGTCCCGGCGGAAGTGCCGGTTCTCGATGAGCACATCGGTGGTCGCCACCACCCGGCCGTCCGGGGCCTTCACCACGGCGGCGTCGTCGCCCGGGCCGAGGTCGACCGCGTCGGTGAGCGGCACCCGGGCGGTCAGCTCCCTGATGAGTCCGAACTCGCCGAGCTCGCCCACGGTCCCCTGCATCTGCCGTCCTCCCGGTCGCGCCCGGCCGGGCGCCTACGTCCTGCGGCCACGCCGCCTCGCGCGCAGCGTACGCCCTCCGACGGTGCCGAGGTCTCCCCTCCCCGGCCCACCGGGGGGTAGCGTGGTGATCAGTCTGCCGTGAACCCGTTCGCCACCCGACATCCGACCGGGCGAGCACGGCCGTGATCCCCGTACCCAGCCGCCCGGAGGTCCCCGTGGTACAGGCCTACATCCTGATTCAGACCGAGGTCGGCAAGGCCAGCGCCGTCGCCGAGTCCATCGCCAAGATCCCCGGCGTCCTCCAGGCCGAGGACGTCACCGGACCGTACGACGTGATCGTCCGGGCCGAGGCCGACACCGTGGACGACCTCGGCCGTCTGGTCGTCGCCAAGGTCCAGCAGGTCGAGGGCATCACCCGCACCCTGACCTGTCCCGTGGTCCACCTGTAGGACCCGCATACCATCGGCGGGTGACCCGAGAACTCCGCGCCCCCCGCTTCCTGGCGGCACTGCCGGCCCCCGTCCGGTGGCTGGCGGTGCCGACCGCGCTCACCTGCACCGTCGTGGTGCTGGTCGGCAGCTGGAGCACGCCCGAGAAGATCGAGACGCCGAACCCGGCCCCCAAGGCCGCCGGCTACTGCCGGGCCCTCGCCGAGGCGCTCCCCCAGGAGCTGTTCGGCCGTCCGCGCAAGGACCCCACCCCCGCCTCGCCGTTCGTGGCCGCCTGGGCCAGCTCGCCGAAGGTGGTGCTGCGCTGCGGCGTGGACCGGCCGGAGGCCCTGAACGGACCGGCCGCCGCGGACACCTCGCCGATGATCGACGACGTGACCTGGTGGCCGCAGGAGCTGGGGGACGGCGGCTACCGCTACACCACCACGATGCGCAAGGCCTACGTGGAGCTCACCGTGCCCAAGGGCTCGTTCGCCAACCCGATGGACGTGGTCGCCGTGCTCTCCCCCGTGGTCGCCGCCAACATCCCCTGACCGGACAGGACCGGACCGGCACGCACAGGGGCGGCCCCGGAACCCCGGGACCGCCCCGTCACACCGTCGGCGCGGGTCAGCGCAGGCCGGTCGAGCGGCGCAGCGCCGCCTGCAGCAGCCGGTCCACCAGCTCCGGGTACGACATCCCGCTGGCCTCCCACATCTTCGGGTAGGCCGAGATCGGGGTGAAGCCGGGCATGGTGTTGACCTCGTTGACCATCCAGCTGCCGTCGTCCAGCAGGAAGAAGTCCACCCGGGCCAGGCCCTCGCAGCCGAGCGCCTCGAAGGCCTCGATCGCCTGGCGGCGGATCTCGGCGGTCTCCCCGGCGGTGAGCTCGGCCGGGATCCGGACCTCGGAGGAGTCGATGTACTTGGCCTCGAAGTCGTAGAACTCGTAGCCGCCGCCGACCAGGACCTCGGCCGGGACGCTCGCCCGCGGGCCGTCCTCGAACTCCAGCACCGCGCACTCCAGCTCGCGGCCGGAGACACCCGCCTCGATGATCAGCTTGGGGTCGTGGCGGCGCGCCTCCTCGATCGCGGCATCGAGGTCGGAGAGGTCCTTGACCTTGCTGATGCCGATGCTGGAGCCGGCCCGGCAGGGCTTCACGAACAGCGGCAGGCCGAGGCCGGCGACGCGCTCGCGGACCGCGGCCCGGCCCTCCTCGGTCTCCCACTCGCGCGGCCGGACCACGGTGTACCGCCCGACGCCGAGGCCGTGCGAGGCCAGCAGGCGCTTGGTGAACTCCTTGTCCATGCCCGCCGCGCTGGCCAGCACGCCGTTGCCGACGTACGGCACACCGGAGAGCTCCAGCAGGCCCTGCAGCGTGCCGTCCTCGCCCCACGGGCCGTGCAGCAGCGGGAAGACCACGTCCACCTCGCCGAGCGCCTTGGGGGCGGCACCGGGCTCGCTCCAGACCACCTCTCGGGTGCCGGGGTCGACCGGCAGCGCGACCCGGCCCTCGGTGGACTCGGCGACGTGCTCGACGTCCGGCAGCCGGCCGTCGGTGATCGCCATCCGGGCCGGCTCGTCGCTGGCCAGCGCCCAGCGGCCCTCGTGGGTGATGCCGATCGGCAGCACCTCGTACTTGTCGCGGTCGATCGCCCTCAGCACGCTGCCCGCGGTGGAGACCGAGATGGCGTGCTCGGAGCTGCGGCCGCCGAACACGACGGCGACCCGCGGCTTCGCGGACGGGTTCTGGGAGGTCTGTTCGATGCTCATATCGCGACAGAGGGTACCCCGAGGCGGGTTTCGGGACAGTGACCGACCCGACCGGCCCGACCGGCCCGGACCGCCGCCGGTGCCCGGCCGGGCCGTCAGCGCCGTTCGGGCTTGGCCGAGCGGGACATCAGCGCCCGCAGCGCCTCCTGGGTGGGCCGCCCGTTGTGCACGACGTCCACCACCGCCTCGACGATCGGCATGTCGACGCCGTTGCGCCGGGCCAGGTCGAGCACCGATTCGCAGGACTTGACGCCCTCCGCGGTCTGCCGGGTGGCCGCGATGGTCTCGGCCAGCGACATGCCCCGGCCCAGGTTGGTGCCGAAGGTGTGGTTGCGCGAGAGCGGCGAGGAGCAGGTGGCCACCAGGTCGCCCATGCCGGCCAGGCCCGCGAAGGTGTACGGGTCGGCGCCGAGCGCCAGCCCGAGCCGGGTGGTCTCGGCGAGCCCCCGGGTGATCAGGGTCGCCTTGGTGTTGTCGCCGAGCCCCATGCCGTCGGCCATGCCGACCGCCAGGCCGATCACGTTCTTGACCGCCCCGCCCAGCTCGCAGCCGATCACGTCGGTGTTGGTGTACGGCCGGAAGTACGGCGTGTGGCAGGCCGACTGGAGCCGCTTGGCGACCGCCTCGTCGGTGCAGGCGACCACGCTGGCGGCGGGCTGCCGGTTGGCGATCTCCCGGGCCAGGTTGGGCCCGCTGACCACGGCGATCCGCTCCTGGCCGACCGCGGCGACCTCGGCGACGACCTCGCTCATCCGCTTCGCGGTGCCGAGCTCGATGCCCTTCATCAGGCTGACCAGGACGGTCTGCGGCTCCAGCAGCGGCGCCCAGGCGGCGAGGTTCTCGCGCAGCGTCTGCGAAGGCACCACCAGCACCGCGAAGTCCGCGCCGGCCAGCGCCTCGGCAGGGTCGGTGGTGGCCCGGACGGTGTCCGGCAGCCGGACCCCGGGCAGGTAGTCCGGGTTGGTGTGGGTGGCGTTGACGGCGTCCGCCAGCTCCCGGCGGCGGCCCCAGAGGGCCACCTCGCAGCCGGCGTCGGCGAGCACCATCGCGAACGCGGTACCCCAGGAACCGGTGCCGAACACGGCGCAGCGGGTCACTTGGCTTCCTCCCCTGCCTCGTCGGTGCCACGGCCGCCGCCCTCGCGGCGGGCCGCGGCGGCGGCCCGCAGCCGGGCCGCTTCCCGCATGTCGTACCGCTCCGCGGGCGGTTCCTCGCCCCGGATGTCGGCCAGCACGGCGGTGATCGCCGTCATGATGTCCTCGGTCGCGTCCCTGAGCACCTGGGCGGTCAGCTCCTGGCCCTGGTACTTGCTCAGGTCGACGGCCGGTCCGGCCGCCACGACCACCCGGTGGCGCGGGAACAGGTTGAACCTGCTCTTCCCCCCACCGCCCCGGCCGTACGGCGGGATGATCTCGTGCGCGCCCCAGTGGGCCACCGGGATGACCGGCGCACCGGTCATCAGCGCCACCCGGGCGACCCCGCTCTTGCCGGTCATCGGCCACAGGTCCGGATCCCGGGTGAGCGTTCCCTCCGGGTAGAACTGCACGCACTGACCGCTGTTGACCGCGTCGATGGCGGACCGGAAGGCCTGCGCCGCGTCGGTCGACTCGCGGAACACCGGGATCTGGCCGGTCTTGCGGAGCATGAACCCGATGAACGGGATCGAGAACAGCGAGGACTTGCCGAGGATCCGGGGCGGCCGCCCGCTGTTGTACTGCCAGTGCGCGTACACCACCGGGTCGATGATCGAGTTGTGGTTGACCGCGGCGATGAAACCGCCCCGCTCCGGCAGGTGCTCCCAGCCCCGCCAGTCGGGCTTGACCAGCGCGGTGTTCACCGGCTTCACCAGCACGGCCGCAAAGCGGTACCAGAAGCCGTAGTCGGCGTTGCCGAAGCTGGCGTACGAGCGGCGGGCCACCCCAGGTCCTCCTCATTCGTGCGGCACGTGGGGTGCCGCGGTCGATCTCGCTTCCGCCGCCCTCTCGGGGCGCGGGCGCGGAACAGTGTCGCCCGACCGCTCGCCGGCTGTCGAGCAACCCCGCCCGGACGTCCGGCGGGCGTGATCAAACGCACGTCCGCACAGCTCGGACGGCCTGGCGAGGGCTCCGGGACCGGCGTCACAATGACGCCGATGACCCAGGACACCGTACGCCCCGGCAGGCCCGTCGCGCCCGCCGCACCCGCCGCCGACTGGTCGCTGGTAGTGCCGCTCAAGCGGCTCGCCGGGGCCAAGTCCCGGCTGGCCCCGTTCGCCGGCCCGCACCGCCCCGACCTCGCACTCTCGTTCGCCCTGGACACCGTCGCGGCCGCGCTGGCCGCACCGGGGACCGGCCGGGTGCTGGTGGTCACCCGGGACGCCGGGGCCGGGGCACGGCTGGCCGCGCTCGGCGCCCTGGTGGTCGACGACGAGCCCGGCGGCGGCCTCAACGAGGCCCTGGCGCACGGCGCGGCGGCCGCGCTGGCCCTCGCGCCCCACGCGCCGCTGGCCGCCCTCTCGGCGGACCTGCCGGCCCTGCGTCCGGCCGAGCTGGGCCGGGTGCTGGCCGCCGTCCCGGCGACCGGCCGGGCCTTCCTGCCGGACGCGCCCGGGCTGGGCACCACCCTGCTGGCCTGCGCCCCGGGCAGTCCGCTCGACCCCGCGTTCGGGGACGGCTCGTGCGCCCGGCACGCGGCCGGCGGCGCCCGCGAACTGCGGCTGTCCGGCGTGGAGTCGGTCCGCCGGGACGTCGACACCGGCGAGGACCTGGCCGAGGCGCTGGCGCTCGGTGTCGGACCGCACACCCACGCCCTGGCCGCCCGGCTCGGCTACCTGCCGCGGCAGGGGCCGTCCGGCGCACCGCTGCCCGGCTGAGACGCCACCGGGGACTGTCGGTGCCCCTCGCTATGCTGCTGGCATGCAGGCCACCGCGTTCACCTTCGACCCCGCCACCCGGGCCGGCTCCGTGCTGCTCGACGACGGGACCCCGGTGCCGTTCGACGCGGCCGCCTTCGACGCCGGCGGGCTGCGGCTGCTGCGCCCGGGCCAGCGGGTGCGGATCCGCACCGAGGGCGCCGGTGACGCCCGGCGGGTGGTCTTCCTGACGCTGCAGACCTTCCCGGACCCGGCCACGGACTGACCGGGGCGGCGCCCTCAGCAACCGCGGAGCCACCGGGAGCCGCGGCCGCGGGGGGAAATCCCGGAAAAGCGATAAGCCGTGGCACCACCCTGCCGGGAATTCCCGGAGGAGGGCGGCGCCACGGCTCGCGAAGGCCGTCCGACGACGACGCGCACCGACTACTTGGCGGTGGTCTTGCGCGCGGTGGTCTTGCGGGTGGTGGTCTTCTTCGCCGGCGCGGTCTTCTTGGCCGTGGCGGTCGCCTTCTTGGCGGTCGCGGTGGTCTTCTTGGCGGCGGCGGTGGTGGTCGCCTTCTTGGCGGCGGCGGCCGTCTTCTTGGTCGCGGTCGCGGTGGTCTTCTTCGCGGCGGCGGTGGTGGTCGCCTTCTTGACGGCGGCCGTCTTCTTGCTCGCGGCCGTCTTGGTGGCGGCGGCCTTGGTCGCGGTCGCCTTGGTGGCGGTCGCCTTGGTGGCCGTCTTCTTGGCAGCGGCCTTCTTCGCCGGGGTGGCGGCAGCGGCGGCGGCAGCGGCCGTGGCGGCGCGCTTGGTGGCGGCACGCTTGGCGGCCGGGGTGGCGGCGACACCGCTCTTGCCCGGGGTGAGGGAGCCCTTGGGCGCCTTCTTCACCGAGGGGCCTTCCTTCGGCAGCTTCTTGGCGCCGCTGACCAGGTCCTTGAAGCCCTGGCCCGGACGGAAGCGGGGCACCGAGGTCTTCTTGACCTTGACCTTCTCGCCGGTCTGCGGGTTGCGGGCGAAGCGCGCGGAGCGCTCCACCTTCTCAAAGGTGCCGAAACCGGTGACCGAAACACGGTCGCCGGCCACGACGGCGCGCACCATGGTGTCGAGCACTGCGTCGACGGCCTCTGCGGCAGCCTTGCGACCGCCCAGCTGCTCGGCCACCGCTTCGACAAGCTGAGCCTTGTTCACGTCTTCCCCTTCAGAAACGGGCGCCGGATGATTCCATCCGTTCATTTCGCACGTTAGGTATGTATCTGCGGACTTTCAATTACCAAACGCGCGAATCACCCTAGTGTCGCAATGGATTTGCGCGTCGGCGACCTCAGACGACGGGCGGGCGCCCCTCGTCGAGGTCCTGCACAAAGCGACTCAACCGCCGCGCCGCCTCCGGAAGATCGCGCTTGGCGGCCTCGGTGACGATGAGCAGTTGACGGGTGAGAGCGGTCTTTGCATCGGCAGACACGTTCAGCGCATGCACGCGGTCGTGAGCTTGCTTCAACCGCTCGGCCACAAGCGCGAAGAGCGCTGCGACTTCCGGGTCGTCCGGCCCCTCAGCAGCTGAGGTGGCGGCGTCCGGCCGATCGTCAATTCGGCGTTCGGATCCCCGGCCCGTGGACTCCGGTGACGCGGGTTCGCCGCCCGCGTACGGAGGTTCATGGTGCCGGTGCATGCACTGATTGTGCCATCTACGCGCAGTTGTGCATGCGCGGGGCCCTCCGCGGCAAAACCGAATCGTCAATCCGGGGCCCGCGGACGGGCACAACTCCCGCCCCGGAACGGCGGATGGCCCGCCCCCCCGAGGGGGGAGGCGGGCCATCCGGCGGTTCGTCAGAATGCTTGTTCAGAACGGGTGATCAGGCCGCCGGCAGGGTGCGCGGCTTGAACGAGGGCCGGCCCGCTTCGAAGGCCGCGATGTCGGCCTCGTTCCGCAGCGTGATGCTGATGTCGTCCAGGCCGTTGAGCAGCCGCCAACGGAGGTTGTCGTCCAGTTCGAACGGCGCGGTGATGCCCTCGGCCCGCACCTCGCGGGCCTCCAGGTCGACGGTGACGGGGGCGGTCGGGTCCGCCTCGGTCAACGCCCAGAGCCGTTCCACGGTCTCCTGCGGGAGGACCACGGTGAGCAGGCCGTTCTTCAGCGAGTTGCCGCGGAAGATGTCGGCGAAGCGCGAGGAGATCACGGCGTGGAAGCCGTAGTTCTGCAGGGCCCAGACGGCGTGCTCGCGGGAGGAGCCGGTGCCGAACTCGGGGCCGGCCACCAGGACGGTGGCGCCCTGCCGCTCGGGCCGGTTGAGGATGAACGACTCGTCCCGGCGCCAGGCCTCGAAAAGGCCGTCCTCGAAACCGGAACGGGTGACTTTCTTCAGCCAATGGGCGGGGATGATCTGGTCCGTGTCGACGTTGCTGCGGCGCAGCGGCACGGCCCGCCCGGTGTGGGTGGTGAACTTCTCCATGCTGCTCAGACCTCCACGGCGGCGGGGGACGCCAGATCGGCGGGGGCCGCGAGGCGGCCCAGGACAGCGGTCGCGGCGGCGACCTGGGGCGAGACCAGGTGGGTGCGGCCGCCCTTGCCCTGGCGGCCCTCGAAGTTGCGGTTCGAGGTCGAGGCGCAGCGCTCGCCGGGGGCGAGCTGGTCCGGGTTCATGCCCAGGCACATCGAGCAGCCCGCGTGCCGCCATTCGGCGCCGGCCGCGGTGAACACCTTGTCCAGGCCCTCCTCGACGGCCTGGAGGGCGACCCGGACGGAGCCCGGGACGACCAGCATCCGCACGCCGTCGGCGATCCGGCGGCCGCGCAGCAGGTCGGCGGCGGCACGCAGGTCCTCGATCCGGCCGTTGGTGCAGGAGCCGACGAAGACCGCGTCGACCGCGACCTCGCGCAGCGGGGTGCCGGCCTCCAGCCCCATGTAGGCGAGGGCGTTCTCGGCGGCGGTCCGCTCCTGCGGGTCGGCGAAGGAGGCCGGGTCCGGCACCGAGGCACCGAGCGGGGCGCCCTGGCCGGGGTTGGTGCCCCAGGTGACGAAGGGGGTCAGCTCGGCGGCGTCGATGAAGATCTCGTGGTCGAAGACCGCGTCCTCGTCGGTGCCCAGGGTCCGCCAGTACTCGACCGCGGCGTCCCAGTCCTCGCCCTGCGGGGCGTGCGGGCGGCCCTTCAGGTAGGCGAAGGTGGTCTCGTCCGGGGCGATCATGCCGGCCCGGGCGCCCGCCTCGATGGACATGTTGCAGATGGTCATCCGGGCCTCCATGGAGAGGCCGCGGATCGCCGAACCCCGGTACTCCAGGACGTAGCCCTGGCCGCCGCCGGTGCCGATCCGGGTGATGATCGCCAGGATGAGGTCCTTGGCGGTGACGCCCTCGGGCAGTTCGCCCTCGACGGTGATCGCCATGGTCCGGAACGGGGCCAGCGGCAGCGTCTGGGTGGCGAGCACGTGCTCGACCTGGCTGGTGCCGATGCCGAACGCCAGCGCGCCGAACGCGCCGTGGGTGGAGGTGTGGGAATCGCCACAGACCACGGTCGTACCGGGCTGGGTGAGGCCCAGCTGGGGGCCGACGACGTGCACGACGCCCTGCTCGATGTCGCCGAGGGAGTGGATCCGGACGCCGAACTCGGCCGCGTTCTTGCGCAGGGTCTCCAACTGGACCCTGGAGACCGGGTCGGCGATCGGCTTGTCGATGTCCAGGGTCGGGGTGTTGTGGTCCTCGGTGGCGATCGTGAGATCGGTGCGGCGGACCGTGCGCCCGGCCAGCCGGAGACCGTCGAAGGCCTGCGGGCTGGTCACCTCGTGGAGCAGGTGCAGGTCGATGAAGAGCAGGTCGGGCTCGCCCTCCGCGCGCCGCACGACGTGGTCGTCCCAGACCTTCTCTGCGAGTGTCCGTCCCATCGGATTCCCTCCAGCCGGCCGCGTTGCCGGCCTTCTCGTGTCGTCGAGGTCAAAGCTGTCGCGGCCCGGTGCGGCATGCGACGAGCGACCTGCACACCGGATCGGTGTCCACGATGCGGACACCTCGGCGGGGTCGCATCCTGGATGTCTCCCGGGCTGCTGCATCCAGAGTGGCGCTTTTCGCAGAAGATTGAACTTGCGTCTCGCGGAATGAGACTGCAGTCTTAGCGCATGGACAACTCTAGCGGCGTCGGCGTGCTCGACAAGGCCGCTCTGGTGCTGAGCGCACTGGAGTCGGGCCCCGCCACGTTGGCGGGGCTGGTCGCCGCCACCGGTCTGGCGCGCCCCACGGCCCACAGACTCGCCGTCGCACTCGAACACCACCGTCTGGTCACCAGGGACATGCAGGGCCGGTTCATCCTCGGCCCGCGCCTGTCCGAACTCTCCGCCGCGGCGGGCGAGGACCGGCTGCTCGCCACCGCGGGCCCGGTCCTGACCCACCTGCGCGACGTCACCGGCGAGAGCGCACAGCTCTACCGCCGGCAGGGCGAGATGCGGATCTGTGTCGCGGCCGCCGAGCGGCTCTCCGGTCTGCGGGACACCGTCCCGGTCGGCAGCACCCTGCCGATGAAGGCCGGCTCGGCCGCCCAGGTCCTGCTGGCCTGGGAGGAGCCCGAGCGGCTGCACCGCGGCCTCCAGGGCGCCCGGTTCACCGCCACCGCGCTGAGCGGTGTCCGGCGGCGCGGCTGGGCGCAGTCGATCGGCGAGCGGGAGCCGGGCGTCGCCTCCGTCTCCGCGCCGGTCCGCGGCCCCTCCAACCGGGTCGTGGCCGCCGTCTCGGTCTCCGGGCCGATCGAGCGCCTGACCCGCCACCCCGGGCGGCTGCACGCCCAGGCCATCATCGAGGCCGCCAACCGCCTCACCGAGGCCCTGCGCCGCAGCTGACCCGCCCGTCCCCCACCCGCCCCCACGCCTCCCCCGCACTCTCCCCCACCGAAAAACCGTGAAGGGCCCCGCTCGCTGTCGAGCGGGGCCCTTCGGGCGGGGTTCCCACGGTTTCCCGATGGCTTCCCGATGCTTTTCCCAGTGACTTCCCGGCGGCTTCCCGGCGGTCCGGGAAATCAAAAAAGACCCCGGGGACCGGGGCCTTTCTTTTCTGGCTGGGGTACCAGGACTCGAACCTAGACTAAATGAACCAGAATCACTCGTGCTGCCAATTACACCATACCCCAACACAAAGCAATCAGCCGATGAGCAACCCCATCGGCTTCCTGCTTCAGTACCCCCGACCGGATTCGAACCGGCGCTACTGCCGTGAGAGGGCAGCGTGCTAGGCCGCTACACAACGGGGGCATCCTGGCGATTCCTTGCGGAATCAGTACCCCCGACCGGATTCGAACCGGCGCTACTGCCGTGAGAGGGCAGCGTGCTAGGCCGCTACACAACGGGGGCTTTCCAGGCGGTCCCTTGCGGGACCAGTACCCCCGACCGGATTCGAACCGGCGCTACTGCCGTGAGAGGGCAGCGTGCTAGGCCGCTACACAACGGGGGCTTGTCTTCACTTGTCGCGGTGTGGACCGCGGGTACTGCGCTGGGGTACCAGGACTCGAACCTAGACTAAATGAACCAGAATCACTCGTGCTGCCAATTACACCATACCCCACCAGAGTTGAACCCCTGTCGGGGATCCTCTCGGGCTTGCGCCTCCCGCTCGGCTCCGGCGGGGGCTTTGACTCCCTCGTCGTTGCCCTCCCGGGCGGCGCAGAAAGAACATTACCCGACGTCCGCCCCGGCTCCAAAATCGATAACCCCAGGCAGCGGGAAGGGGGCCGTCCGGTGACCTCCGGGGGCGCCGCGAGCCCGGCGCCGAGGCCGGGCCCGCGGGGGCGCCGCCGGTGTCCGGCGGCCGGTCGCAGCGGTGCCGCGGTCAGGCGCCGGGCAGGCCCGCCAGGGCCGCGTTCAGCCTGCGCAGCGTCTCGGCGCGGCCGAGCAGCTCCATCGACTCGAAGAGCGGCGGGGAGATCCGGCGGCCGCTCACGGCCACCCGCAGCGGGGTGAAGGCGAACTTGGGCTTGATGCCCAGCCCCTCTACCAGCGCCTCGCGCAGCGCGGCCTGGATCGGCTCGGCGGTGAACCCGTCGAGCGCCTCCAGGGCCCGGACGCCGGCCTCCAGCACCGGACGGGTGTCCGCGGTGAGCACCTTGGCGGCGTCGTCCGGGTCGAGCGCGAAGTCCTCCGGCGCGACGAACAGGAAGCCGGCCATCGCCACGATCTCGCCGAGTACGACCATGCGCTCCTGGGTGAGCGGCGCCACCTCGGCCAGCAGCCGCAACTGCTCGGCGCTCGGCCCGGCCGGCAGCAGGCCCGCCTCCTGGAGGTGTGGCACCAGTCGGCGGACGAAGTCCTCCGGGGCCAGCCGGCGCACGTGCTCGGCGTTGACCGCCTCGCACTTCTTCAGGTCGAAGCGGGCCGGGTTGGCGTTCACCCTGGTGACGTCGAAGGCCGCCACCAGCTCGTCCACGGTGAAGACGTCGCGGTCCTCGGCCAGCGACCAGCCCAGCAGCGAGAGGTAGTTGAGCAGCCCCTCGGGGATGAAGCCGCGCTCCCGGTAGAGGTTGAGCGAGGCCTGCGGGTCCCGCTTGGAGAGCTTCTTGTTCCCCTCGCCCATGACGTAGGGCAGGTGGCCGAACCTCGGGGTGCCGCCGTCGCCCACGCCGATGTCGGCGAGCGCGGCGTAGAGCGCGATCTGGCGCGGGGTGGAGGAGAGCAGGTCCTCGCCGCGCAGCACGTGGGTGATGCCCATCAGGGCGTCGTCCACCGGGTTGACCAGGGTGTAGAGCGGCGCCCCGTTGGCCCGGACGATGCCGTAGTCGGGCACGTTCTCGGGCTCGAAGGAGAGGGTGCCGCGGACCAGGTCGTCGAAGGCGATCGTGGTGTCCGGCATCCGGAAGCGCAGGATCGGCTCCCGCCGCTCCAGCCGGTACACGGCCACCTGGTCGTCGGTCAGCTCCCGGCAGTGGCCGTCGTAGCCGGACGGCTTCCCGGCCGCGCGGGCGGCCTCGCGGCGGGCGTCCAACTCCTCGGTGGAGCAGTAGCAGTGGTACGCGTGGCCCGCCTCGTGCAGCCTGCGGGCGACGTCGGCGTAGATCTCCATCCGCTGCGACTGCCGGTACGGCGCGTGCGGGCCGCCGACCTCCGGGCCCTCGTCCCAGTCCAGGCCGAGCCAGCGCATCGCGTCGAGCAGCTGCCCGTAGGACTCCTCGGAGTCGCGGGCGGCGTCGGTGTCCTCGATCCGGAAGACCAGGGTGCCGCCGTGGTGGCGGGCGAAGGCCCAGTTGAACAGGGCGGTGCGGACCAGGCCCACATGCGGGTTGCCGGTCGGGGAGGGGCAGAAGCGCACCCGGACGGGCGGTCCGGCGGGCTCGCTAGCCACGCTTGACCACCTTGTTGGCGAGGGTGCCGATGCCCTCGACGGTGACCGCGACCTCGTCGCCGACCTGGATCGGGCCCACCCCGGCGGGGGTGCCGGTGAGGACGACGTCGCCGGGCAGCAGCGTCATGGCCTCGGAGATGTGGACGATCAGCTCGGCGACCGAGCGGACCATCAGCGAGGTGCGGCCGGTCTGCCGGAGCTCGCCGTTGACCGTGCAGGTGACGGCGAGGTCGGAGGGGTCGAGGTCGGTCTCGATCCAGGGGCCGAGCGGGCAGGCGGTGTCGAAGCCCTTGGCGCGGGCCCACTGCCCCTCGCGCTGCTGGACGTCGCGGGCGGTGACGTCGTTGGCGCAGGTGTAGCCGAGGATCACCTCGGGGACCCGCTCCAGCGGCACCTCGCGGCACATCCGGCCGATCACCACGGCCAGTTCCGCCTCGTGCTGGACGTCCGAGGAGAACGGCGGGTAGGCGATGCTCTCGGTCGGGCCGATCACCGAGGTGGAGGGCTTGAAGAAGGTGAGCGGGACGTCCGGGACGGCGTTGCCCAGCTCGGCGGCGTGCGCGGCGTAGTTGCGGCCGACCGCGACGATCTTGTTGGGCAGGATCGGGCTCAGCAGCCGGACGTCCTGGAAGCGGTAGCTCTCACCGGTCGGCCGGGGCTGGCCGAACGGGTGGCCCGCCAGTGCGTGGACCACCAGCGACTCGGGCCGCGCCGGGTCCCCCTCGACCACACCGAAGGAGACGCTGCCGGCGGCAGGACTCCCTTCCCGGACGGAAAACCTGGCAATGCGCACGGCTCGGGCACCCCTCGCGTCGTCGGCCGCCCGGGGCGCGCCCGGGCGCTGGTGGAGGCCGGTCCCGCTTCGGGCCCGGCCCCGCTCAATCGCCGCCAGGCTATCGCGCGGGCCCCGGACCGGCCGCTCCACCGGCCCGGGTGTCCGGAGGCCGGCGGGGGTGCCCGGGTACGCGAAGGGCCCCGCCACCGGGGTGGCGGGGCCCTTCAGGGCGTATGCGGAACGCTTCAGTCCTGCGGAACGTTCACCACCGGAGCGACCATCAGCCGGGTGCGGCGCGGGTTGGCGGTGGAGGTCGGCAGGTCGGTCGGGTAGGTCACGGCGGCCTCGGGCCTGCGGGCGCCGGGGATCTGGCCGAAGTCCTCGACCGAGGCCAGCGTCGTCCGGCGCGGGTTCGCGGTGGAATTGGCGGACAGCGTGGACTCGGCGGCCTTCTTCGCCTGGGACATCTCGTCAGCACCTCAAGGTCGTGGCCGGGCGACCGACCGCGATCGGCCCCGGCCTGAGTGATTCGGGAGGATTCTGGGCAGGCTGATTCGGGGCCGTGCTCCGGATACCGCAAGGTTACGGATCTCTTTCCACAGGCACCGTGACCAAAGCTACACATTCATCTGTGATTTTCGTCACAAATCATGGAACATAACGCCGATATCCGACATGTCGCTGCATCAGTTTTTACCGGCATATCGGATATATCGGTCATACCCGAAGCGCCGTGCATCAGGTTGATCTCGGGTCTGCTTGGCATGTATCTGACGAGTGTCCGAAAAAGGCGGTATTCAGGTCCGGTTGCCGTACAGACCGTGAGATTCCGCGCGCGTTCGGTAGTGCCGCCCGATGTGCCCCGCTCGCCCTTGTTGGGATTCCCCGGCTGTGCTGGAATGCCACGGACCGTGGGTAGGGAGTACTCCACCCCGGTGACCCGCTCTCCCGGACCGGCCGGGGTGCGGATGGAAACTCCACACCGTCCAGGCTGCGGCGACGCGGCGGGACGCCCGGTCCAGAGGTTGCGACGCCAGTGCAGGGACGTTTCAAAAGGGGTAGCGGCGGCGCGGGTGACCCTGAGTCGCGTGAGCCGGTGGCAGCCCCCCAGCCGGCGGCGGCCCCCGGCGGTCCGGCCGAACCGACGCCCGACGTGATCGGACGACCCGAGGAGGAGGGCGCGGAGCGGAAGTCGGCCCGGGGCAAGCTCCGGTCCACCCTGACCCGCCGCCGGGCCAAGGGCATGAGCCGGCTCGCCATGCGCAACTGGCGGATCCGCAGCAAGCTGATCGCCCTGCTCGCGCTCCCGGTCATGGTCGCGCTGGTCCTCGGTGGCCTGCGCATCCAGACCTCGCTCGAGACCTCGCAGCAGCTGGCCCAGATGGCCAACCTCTCCGACCTGGCCAAGAAGGCGACCGACCTCGCCAACGCCCTGCAGAACGAGCGGGACGTCAGCGCGGGGCCGATGACCAACAAGCCCAACGCGCCGCTGGACGACGACATCGTCGCCGCGCGCAAGGTCACCGACGACCTCAGCCGCACCTTCACCGCGTCCGCGGACAAGTTCGAGAACCTCGAACTCTCCGGCGGCAAGGCCCTGCTCTTCCAGATCCGCAAGGACCTGAACTCGGTCTCCGACGCGCGTGGCAACCCGTACCAGAACAACCAGAACATCCAGGCGACGATCACCGCCTACGACGTGATCATCCGCGACCTGCTGTCGATCACCCAGGACATCGCGCTCGCGTCCAACAACCGCGAGCTGGTCCGCGCGACCCGTGCCCTGCAGCAGTTCTCGCTCGCCAAGAACTCCACCTCGCAGCAGCGCGCGCTGATCAGCGCCGCGCTCGCCAACCCGGGCGGCCCGGACCTCAGCCTGAGCGACGAGTCCTTCGGCATCCGGTTGAAGTCGTCCTACGACAACGCGCTGACCGGCTTCAACAACATCTACACCTCGCACGACCTGGACAACCTGCGCGGCCAGCTGAGCTACAACTCGGTCGTCGCCGCGGCCGACCGATACGCGCGCTCGATCCTGCAGCAGAGCGGTATCCACCAGAGCGAGGTCGTCAGCTACAAGGACTGGTACGAGCAGTCCACCGCCAAGATCGCCGCCGAGCGCCGGATCGAGTCCAAGCTCATCGAGGACCTCGACGGAAAGGCCCAGGAGCTCCAGTCCCAGGCCGACACCGAGGCCCTGATCATCGGTGCCGCCGTCGCGCTGGTGCTGCTCGTCGCCCTCGGTGGCGCCGGTCTGATCGCCCGCTCGATGGTGCGCTCGCTGACCCGGCTCCAGGCCGCGGCCGAGGACGTCGCCGAGCGGCGACTGCCCGAGCTGGTCAAGACGCTCTCCGAGACCGACCCGCACGACGTCGACGTCGCCGTCGAACCGGTCGGCGTCGACTCCGCGGACGAGATCGGCCACGTGGCCCACGCCTTCGACATGGTGCACAGCGAGGCCGTCCGCCTCGCCGCCGAGCAGGCCCTCCTCCGCGGCAACATCAACGCGATGTTCACCAACCTCTCGCGCCGCAGCCAGGGCCTCATCCAGCGCCAGCTGTCGCTCATCTCCGAGCTGGAGAGCCGCGAGGCGGACCCGGACCAGCTGGCCAACCTCTTCAAGCTGGACCACCTCGCGACCCGTATGCGCCGCAACGGCGAAAACCTCCTCGTCCTCGCCGGTGAGGACCCGGGCCGCCGTTGGACCCGCCCCGTCCCGCTGGTCGACGTGCTCCGCGCCGCCGCCTCCGAGGTGGAGCAGTACGAGCGCATCGAACTCGCCGCCGTGCCGTCGGCCGAGGTCGCCGGCCGCGTCGTCAACGACCTCGTCCACCTGCTCGCCGAGCTGCTGGAGAACGCGACCTCGTTCTCCAGCCCGCAGACCCGCGTCCGGGTCACCGGCCACGCCCTGCCGGACGGCCGGGTGCTGGTCGAGATCCACGACACCGGTATCGGTCTGAGCCCGGACGACCTCGCCGAGATCAACGAGCGCCTCGCCAACCCGCCGACGGTGGACGTCTCCGTCTCCCGCCGCATGGGCCTCTTCGTGGTCGGCCGCCTGTCCCTGCGACACGGCATCCGCATCCAGCTGCGCCCCAGCGACTCCGGTGGCACCACCGCGCTGGTCATGCTCCCGGTGGACGTCACCAACTCCGCCGACCGTCGCGGCGCCGGTCGCCCCGGCGGCGGCCAGCAGCCCAAGCAGCAGCGCGGGGTCGCCCCGACACCGCGCCAGCAGCGCCAGATGCCGGCCGGCCAGGGCGGCCGCGCCGGCGACCGGGCCGCGCTCGGCCAGGCCCCGGCGGGCGGTGCCCCGCAGGGCCGGCCGCAGCTCGGCCAGGGCGGCCCCGGCCCGTCCGGCGGCCAGGGTGCCCCGGGCGCCCCCGTCGGCGGTCTGCCGACCCGCCAGGCCGGCCAGTCGCTGCGGGAGAACCCGCCGCAGGCCGGTCGTCCGGGTACGCCGAACCAGCAGGCCCCCGGCCAGCAGGCGCCGAACCAGCAGGGCGGCCAGGGCCGACCGGCTCCGGGCCGGCAGGCCCCGCCGCAGCAGGGTGCCCCGAACCAGCAGGGCGGCCTCCCGCAGCGCTCCCCGGGCCGACAGGGGCCGCCGCAGGGCGCCCCCGCCGGTCTGCCCCGGCGCGACCGGCAGCCCGGCGGCCCCCAGGGTCCGCAGCAGGGCGGTCCCCAGCAGAACGCGCAGCAGAGCGGTCCGGGGGCACGCCGCCCCGGCCAGGAGCGTCCGCAGGGCGCAGGCGCCCCCGCCGCCCGCGGCGGCGAGCAGCCGCAGCACGGCTGGGCCGACCAGGCGGGCCGCCCCGGCGCGCCGGCACCGCAGGGTGCCCGCCCGGGCGAGCGTCCGCAGGACGGGCTGCCGCAGCGCCAGCGCCCCGGCCAGGGCCGTCCCGGTCCGCAGGGCCGATCGCCGCAGGGTCCCCAGGGCCCGCAGCAGGGTCAGGGCGGCCGTCCGCAGCAGCCCGCCCAGGGCAACCGTCCGCAGCCGGGCCAGCAGCAGCCGCTGCCGCAGGCCCCGCAGCCCCAGCCGCTGCCGGCGGCCGACGCCTCCTCGATGGAGAGCACCCAGCAGATGGCCCGGCCGCGGTTCGAGGCCAGTGACATCGACCCGCGCGACCCGCTGGGCCTCGGCCTGGTGGAGCCGGTGCTGCCGAGCGTGCCGAACCCGGGCCGTCCGGAGCGGAACATCCAGCAGCCGCAGCAGCAGGTTCAGCAGCCGCAGGCCCAGCAGCCGCCCGTGCGGCAGGAGCCGATGGCGCTGCCGTCCGGTCCGTCCGAGGGCGGGGCGCCGGCCGAGCAGGGCTGGTACCGCGAGGAGGGTCGCCCGGGCGAGCAGGCGTACCAGCCGCGCCGTCCCGGCACCACGGCCCCGGGCTTCCCGGCGCAGGACGGTCAGCGGCAGGCTCCCCAGGGCCGGCCGCAGCGACCGCAGGGCCCGCAGCAGCAGGCACCGCAGCAGCGGCAGCCGCAGGCCCAGCAGCCGCAGGCCCAGCGGCAGGCACCGCAGCAGCAGGCCCCGCAGTCGCGGCCCGAGCAGCAGGCGCCCCCGCAGCAGGCCCAGCAGCAGGCCCCGGGCCAGCAGCAGCCCGGCGAGGCCCCGTGGCGCCCGTCCGCCAACGACGAGCGCTGGCGCCGGGCCGAGCAGGTCCGCGAGCCCTCGACCAGCGGGGTCACCATGTCGGGTCTCCCTCGGCGCACCCCGCAGGCCAACCTGGTCTCCGGTACCGCCGAGTCGTCCCCGCTGACGGGTCCGCAGGTGTCCCGCGCGCCCGAGGAGGTCCGCGGCCGCCTGACCAACCTGCGCCGCGGCATCCAGCAGGGCCGCCGGGCCGGTGCCGAGCAGGCCGCGGGCCAGCCGCCGGCCAATCCGGCCGGATCCCACCATGGTGCCCAGCAGCCCGGGTTCGATAGCTTCGGGGCCCGCAACGACGGCAACGCCGCAGATCACCAGGAGCGTTGAGTTGAGTCAGATGAGCCAGGCCGCACAGAACCTGAACTGGCTGATCACCAATTTCGTGGACAACACCCCTGGGGTGTCGCACAC